>CAJXRW010000113.1 GCA_913060525.1 uncultured Gammaproteobacteria bacterium | reverse complement strand
TCCTCTTCATTTGATGCTGAGAGCTGGTCTAATATATCGTTTGAACCAAAAGCAAAAATAGAACATAAGATTAAACTTAAAAAAATACAGGCGTGTGTTCGGTAAAATTTAAACATATTCACTGCTGGCATTTATTTCCAATATTGACTTTGAGTATAGATTAATAATTAGATTTTTTAAGTGAAGGTAATAATTTATAAATACTTGCAAGCAACTTATTTAAGTTGATAATTTTTGCGTCTATACTTTTTAAATGTATCTTAATTAATCAGTTATAGCTCAATCTGTTTATATCGTGCGGGATCAACTTAGGGAATAATAGGCAAGATGAATAGTAAATATATTTCGCTCCCCGTGTTAGTGGGTTTTATGGTTGTTGCTGTTGACAGCATTCGTAACCTACCTTCATTAGCATTATTTGGTGATTATTTGCCGATATATTTTTTCTTGGGCTTGGTTTTATTTTTAATCCCTGTTTTATTTGTTTCTGCTGAGTTAAGTGCTGTTTTTGCTAAAGATAATGAAAATGGTGTTTATCATTGGGTAATTAGGGCATTTGGTAAGGATATCGGCATGTTCGCTGTATGGCTGCAATGGTCTAATAGTGCGATATGGTTTCCTGCAAACTTGATTTTTATAGTCAGTACCTTTCTGGTTATTTTTATTCCATCTTTAGCAGAGAATAAAATGGTATTGGCACTTATCATGATTGCTGTATTTTGGATTATTACCATTATTAACACACGTGGTGTTAAGGAGTCGGCACGCGTTGCCTTTGCCTGTATGATTTTAGGGGTAGTATTGCCCGTTATCTTATTAGTGGTGTTTGTGGGGCTATGGGTGTTTAAAGGCTATGCCGTTCAGTTATCATTTGGCGCAAGTAGTTTGGCGCTTGATATCAACCCAACGAATATATCTGCAGTCACTGCTGTTATTGCTTCGTTTTTAGGTATGGAGTTGTGTTCAGTTCATATTGATCGAGTTAAAAATCCACGTAAAACGTACACCAAGGCAATATGGATTGCAGCGTTTTTAATTGTATTTTTGTATTTCATTGGCGCAATTGCCATTGCCATGATTATGCCGCATAACGATATCCGAATTTATGATGGAATTGCAGGGACATTTCATGCGTTGTTTGACAAGTTTGATATGGATTTTATTACACCAATCATTATTTTAATGATTGTATTGGGGAGTATTGGTTCATTGATTAACTGGTCAGTTAGCCCTGTAAAAGGGATGTCTCAGGCAGCTAAGCGCGGCTACTTGCCAACTGGGCTAGGCAAAGAAAATAAACATGGCGCACCAGCCAATATATTAATTGCTCAAGCAATTGTGATTACCGTAATGTGTTATTTGCTTACAAACTTTGACAGCATATCCAATTTTTATTGGATATTTTTATCATTAAGTACCGAGATATATTTGTTAATGTACTTAATTTTATTTATCTCTGCTATAAAAATACGCCGCTCTAGCCAATATGAGAAATTGATCATCAAGAACGATTTTGTTTTTTATTCTATTGTAATTTTAGGAATATTTGGGTCCATATTATCTTTCATTGTTGGATTTTTACCTTCAGCTAGTGTTATTAGTGGAATGTCGACGGGGACTTTCTTAATTATCTATACAGCTGCCACAGTAAGTGTGTGTTTATTGTATTTCTTTTTCTTCTTTTATAAGAGAATTTTCCATAAAGATAGTCATTGATATTGTCTTTATGACAGCTATATTTGAATAGAAATAATTAGGCTATACTCGAAAGGTTATTATCAAAATTTGAGCAGCAAAAGTGGTTAATGTATTATCTATAGAAGTTCTTGCAGATTTAATTAAACGGCATACCTTGACGCAATATCTCCTTGATCTGATGCAAGAAATAAGAGGTGATTATAGTCGATGGCATGAGTTTTATAGGATGCTTAAACCTCAGCTAAAATCTCAAAATAATACCATTGAAATCGAATCGATATCAGACCAGAAATTCTTTGCTCACAAATACATTAATACTCAATCAAACTCATCTCTTTCTAGCATGCCGACGTGTATTGCAACAGGTCAGCTATCTAAAGTGCAAGATGGTAGCCCTATCTTTATTAGCGAAATGACAACACTTTCTGCCCTGAGATCTGCCGCAACTTCAGCCTTAGCCAGTGACTTGTTATCTAATATGGATGCTAAAAATATTGCCATAATAGGAACAGGTGCTCAGAGTGAATTTCAAATATTAGCGCACTGTCTCATTCGAGATGTTGAGACAGTTAAGTATTATGATACAGACCCTAATGCGATGATTCGATTTTATCGTAATATGAAAAATTATCATTTTAGATTAATCCCAGGGGAGTCGGCTAAAGATACTGTGCTTGATGCAGATATCATTATAGTGACTACGTCTGATAATGGTTCTCTACAAGTGCAACTAAAACAAGAATGGATTAAGTCAGGCGCGCATATTAATGCCTTTGGTGTAAAAAAATTGGGTCAAACTGCATTAGACCCTTCGCTTATCATGAATTCGAAGTTGGTTGTTGAGCATAAAGAGCAATCTCAGCTAGAGGGTGAGATTCAGAATTTCCACCAAAATGAAAAACAATTATTGATTTATGCAGAATTATGGGAGTTAATAAACGGTTTTAAACCGTTGCGTATAAATAATACTGAAATTACTATTTTTGATACCGTTAACTATGTATTGGGCGATTTCTCAGTGTTAAAGTTTACGCATAAATTGTGTGAGAAGTATCAAATGGGGCGAGTGATGAATTTAGTACCACCATTGGCCAACCCTAAAAATTTATTCTCTGTGCTCAATTTGTCACATGATTCAAGTTTAGAAACAACTTTTTTTGGTAATGGCCACTAAAATAGGAATGGTATTATGTCACTAAATGTTGGAGAAATTGGTGTTTTCACCGAGTTGGGTGCGCTCGAAAAAGTTTTAATACATTGCCCAGATCAGGGCGTTGGGCATGTTGTGCCTTCAAAAGCGCAAGAATGGTTGTATGAAGATATTGTGCACCTCCCTAAAATGAAACAGGAATATGCGCAGTTTAAAAAATTATTGCTTGCTTATCTTGATCCAGAATTATTAAAGGTTTGGATTAAAAAGGAACATGAAGGAATAGCACCAGGACAGCTTGCGTCACCTTATTCAGCGCATTACTTGAAATCACATAAAGTGATTGATGCGCAAGATGCCTTAGTAGAGGTGTTGAATAACTATCAAGTTCGAACTGCTATTGTTGCATCAATTTGTGCAGTAGAAGATACAGGTTATCATATCCAGCGATTTTTGATGGATGAGAATGCCGTGTCGACTAGAGAATTGTCACGAATTTTAATTACAGGAATTGTCGAAAAAGGGCGAATACCTTTATATCCGCATTCCATGGTTTTTGCGCCTGTGCCTAATTTTTTATTTACCAGGGATATTGGTATAACGGTAAGAAATCATATTATTTTAAGTAGAAGCGCCTCTAATGCTAGGCGAAGAGAATCAATCCTTTCACGTTATATTATGTACCATGTTTTGCTAGATAAAGAATATTCACGAGTATTAGAAATGATGGATCCTGAGAATTTTTTCATGATGGACACCGTGGCAAAGGAACGTGCAAAGATCACACTTGAAGGTGGGGATATTATGATAATCTCCCCTGAACATTTGTTGATTGGAGTTTCTGAAAGAACCACGCCTTATGCTGCGCAGGCAATTGTTGAAGAGGTGTTTAAAGAAGAAGTAGGGATTAAAAAGGTTTCTATTGTGCGTTTGCCTAAGACAAGAGCAATGATGCATTTAGATACAGTGATGACACAGGTTTCACGCAATGCTTGGGTATTGTTTAAGCAGTTGGTGAGATCTGAGGATCCTTATATTAAAAAAGTCGTGAGTGATTTAGGTGTGGTTGACCCTAAGAATGCTCAAAAAGCCATAGTGGTTCAATTTAAACGTTTAGCGTCTGGTTTTGGTACAAATCGTGACATTACCTGCATCAAGGATTTATTGCTAGACATTAGTTGTAATGACTTTGGGTGTAAGAAAGAAGAGGTTAAATTTATTTATTCTGGTCAGGGTGGTGTACTCTATGATGAGCGTGAGCAATGGACAGATTCCTGTAATGTAGTTGCGCTTAGAGAAGGTCAGGTTATTGGATATGATCGCAATGAAAGGACTGCAGAAGGGTTTAGAGAGGCTGGTTTTGAGCCTATTGAAGTTGCAACGGTTTTAGATAAAATTTCCGAAAAAGTGTTAGAAAACCCAGAGATTAACATTACAAATTTGCTTGAGGAAATTGTGCCAAAACAAGCCTTGTTGATGATTAATAGTGCAGAGTTATCACGTGCTCGTGGTGGGCCACATTGTATGACAATGCCAATTAAAAGAGCCGCATTATAACAAATTAACGATTCCTTTTTTATTTTCAGAGGATTTAATACATGACTCCACACAATAAAAATCTAGTCTTTATGGTTAGACCAATATTATTTTATTCTAATCCTGAAACGGCTGAAACAAATGCATTTCAATATCCTGATCAAAGTTCCATAGCAACATCTAATCAAGCAATTTATGAGTTTGATAACTTGGTTTTGAAGCTGCGAAATGCAGGTATTCGAGTCCAAGTTGAGCAAGATTATATTGAGCGTGATACACCAGATTCTATTTTTCCTAATAACTGGGTTTCTTTCCACGATGGCATTGTAAACTTATACCCGATGTGCTCTCCAAATCGAAGACGAGAGCGTTCACAGCTATTCATAGAAAATATATTCCGACAAAATAATGATGTGATTAAATATTATCGAGACTTCACATTCGAAGAACGTTCTGGGCGTTTTTTAGAAGGAACAGGGTCGGTTGTTTTTGATCATGTGAACGCAAAAGCGTACGCTTGTTTAAGTGAAAGAACGCAACAAGATGTTTTGTGTAATTTATGTGAGGCGCTTGGTTATGAACCTGTTACCTTTAATGCATCAGACCAAAAGGGTAAGCCTATTTATCATACGAATGTAATGATGAGTATTGGTGAGAATTTTGCTGTAATTTGTTGCGATTCAATTGATTTATCTCAAAGAGCACATGTGGTTGACCAGTTAATAAGGGATGGCAAGGAAGTCATTGAAATCACTTATGAGCAAATGAACCAATTTTGTGGGAATATCCTTCAGCTTGCTTCAATTGGAGGGGGGCGGGTGATTGCGATGTCTGCAACCGCATATAATGCATTTACGCAACCACAAATATTCTTACTGGAGCGGCATGGGTATATTGTTTATTCAGATATTTCCACAATCGAAAGAAATGGCGGTGGTAGTGTTCGATGTATGATCTGTGAAGTGGATTAGTACGTATTTATAATCAAAGGGCTCAACATGAACCAGGAAATTTGCTAGTCTTCTTTTTATAGGATGAAATTTCGGAAGTTAATTTGCTTAAATCTATTTTTATTTTTTTATTAGCGGCACTGTTTTTATTTTTTGAGATGGCGATTCAAGTATCACCAGGTATTATGACGCAGTCTTTAATGGATAGCTTTCATATTGATGTCTTTTGGTTGGGATTAATGTCTGGAGCCTATTTCATTACCTATACCTTTATGCAAGTTCCTGCTGGATTGTTCTATGATAAGTTCCCTGCCAAACATGTCATTATGATGCCATTATTGATGTGTACGATTGGTGGTTTTTTATTTGCGATTGCGCCCAATGTTTACTTGGCTGGCTGCGCTAGAATTTTCATGGGTTTTGGCTCTGCGTTTGCTTTTATAGGTGTTTTAGTGGTGGCTTCCCATGTTTTTCCCGCAAAATATTTTGCTTTTATTGCTGGCGTGACTCAGATGTTGGCGGCATTAGGTGCAATGTGTGGAACCTTACCATTAGTGCCTATGATCCATGCGTTTGGATGGCGATGGACGATGTTTATTATTAGCTTATTTGGCTTATTCCTGTTTTTTTTAATTTTGTTTTTTATGAAGCTTCCAGAACTAAGAGTCAAAAAGGTTAGGAAGGAGGGCGAGGATTCGATTTTAAAGGGCTTAGTAACGGTTATCAAAAAACCACAAAGTTGGATTATCGCTATGTATGCGTGTTTACTGTGGGCACCAATGGCGGTGGTGGCATCTTTATATGGCGCACCATTTGTACAAAAGTATTTTGGATTAAGCTTATCAAACTCGGCAACCGCTGTACTGTTAATGTGGGTGGGTATTGCCATTGGCGCGCCAATATTTGGGTTTTTATCAGATAAGTCTGGGCTACCAAGGTTTTGGCTGTTTGCCACATCTCTGCTTGGGCTGTGTGCTTTTGCAATCGTTATGTTTATAGATATTAACGGTTTCGGGGTTGTTTGTATTTTATTTTTGTTGGCAGGTGCGGCTTGTGCAGGTCAAGCGTTGAGTTTTTCTATGGTAAAAAATGCAAATAGTGAAAATACGCAAGCGACGGCAATTGGCTTTAATAATATGGCGGTCGTTATCGCTGGATTTATTTTTCAGCCGCTAGTTGGATTTGTAATAGAGAGAAGCAGTGATAATACCGTTGGTGGGCCGCATGTTTATGACGGTGGGGATTATTATACTGGAATGTTGGTTGTATTCGTCTGCTATTTGGTTTCAACACTAATTGCATTGTTTTTTATCAAGCCAGTTAAAAGGGGCTAAAACTGATGAATGCGATTAAAATCGTTGGAAAATTTTGGAGATATGTAAAAATACACGACAACTCCAACTCTGCCTGCGTCCTGCGACTTGATCGCGGTACGTAGGCGTGAATGATGTGCGGTACCTAGGTATAGAGTCAGGGTAAACGCATCTAAATTTTTATAATTTTCTGTAGATACTCAGTATTTCTAG
>CAJXRW010000112.1 GCA_913060525.1 uncultured Gammaproteobacteria bacterium | reverse complement strand
GAGATTTCTGCCTGTCTCGTGGGCTCGGAGATGTGTATAAGAGACAGGATTAAAAATAAAACCCATGTCAGAAATCAATAAAATTGCCAGCAAGCATTTAGGTCGATCAAAAAGCTATGCATCAGAATATGACCCGACGCTTTTGGTCAAAATCCCTCGAATACTGAATCGCAAAGATTATGGAATCAATGAAACCACACTACCATTTTACGGCTACGATGTTTGGAATGCATATGAAGTTTCAGCACTTACCCTCAAAGGGTTACCTGTCAACGCAGTGGCAAAGATTGTTGTCCCCTGCCAATCAGAGTGCATTATTGAGTCGAAGAGCTTAAAACTGTATCTAAATTCATTTAATCTGACAAAATTAGGAAAGTCCAGCCAAGATTGTATTATCAAACTGCATAATAAAATAAAAGCAGATATTGAGACATTACTAGGCATTGATATAACTTTATCATTGCACCAAGAACCTAACAATAATGAAAATAGCTTCCCAGGATTTGTTGACTTAAACAAACTTACTAATTTAGATACCATCACGTTTGAAAATTTCAACTCCAGCAAAGAAATACTTAAAATTTCATCAATGTCTAACACATCAAGAGCAGTCTCATTTCAATCAAATTTATTGAGAAGTAATTGTCGAGTGACAAATCAACCTGACTGGGGAGATGTATTCATACATCTAAAAACACATCATATACCTGATTATACCTCTATCG
The DNA here is from genome assembly GCA_913060525.1 of uncultured Gammaproteobacteria bacterium. Lineage (GTDB taxonomy): Bacteria > Pseudomonadota > Gammaproteobacteria > Francisellales > Francisellaceae > CAJXRW01. Next base: position 6,226 of record CAJXRW010000112.1, on the reverse strand, counting down.
CCCAATATCTTGTCAGTCACCGTAAAATAAATCACTTCCATGAAGAAGTTTCTGAAATGCTTTTTGTGCACTTCCTTGAAAAATATCAGCCACAAGAGTTAATGATAGCCTGCTTATACACCCGTCGTGGCGGAATTGATATCAACCCAATTAGAGCAACCCATGACAGGTTAATTCCTAAAGATTTTATCAGTAAAAATTTGAACCCAAAAACGTTAAGGCAGTAATTATGCTAAAACCTGCTGTTATTTCGCTTTCAGGCGGGATGGATTCTTCTACCTTGTTACTTAGATTATTGAAAGAAAAATTCACCGTTACTGCCATTGCATTCAATTATGGGCAAAAACATTTAATAGAAATTGAACAAGCCAAATCACTTATCGCCTATTTAAACCAAAATGGATTTAAAATTCATTTTCATGTCATCACATTAGATGGACTAGCCTCCTTGCTAAGTTCAAATTTAATTTCAGGTGGTGACGATATCCCAAAAGGGCACTACCAAGAAGATACCATGAAGTTAACAGTTGTACCGAACCGCAATAAAATATTTAGTTCTATTATTCAATCAGTTGCCCTATCAATTGCCAATCAAGTTAACTCAAAGGTAAAAATCGCCTTAGGTATTCACGCAGGCGATCATACTATTTATCCAGATTGCCGAACAGAATTCCGTGATCTTGACTACCAAGCCTTCCTATCAGGTAATTGGGATGCTGAAAAAATAACTTATTATACCCCTTATCTAAACCTTGATAAATCCCAAATTTTAGAAGAGGGTATCAAATCGTGTAAAGCTTTAAACGTAACCTTTAATGAGGTTTACAAAAGAACTTTAACTTCTTATGCACCCATTAAAATAAATAATCACTGGTATAGTGATTATGAGTCCTCATCATCAGTTGAAAGAATTGAGGCATTCATTAAAAACAATATTGAAGATCCGCTACAATATGCAGATCAAGAAGGGCTAAAAACTTGGGACTATGTCGTAGAAAAAACAATAAAGATATTATCGAACAGCAAGACTCAGTAATTAAACCACCACAGCCTCTTGCTCGGGCTCAAAATAAAAAATTTCTTCACTCAATACTTTTTCATGAACTACTTTGTCATGACTCAAAGTGAAAAATACCACCATGCTTTTCACCACATTAGACTTATCGTGATCCCTAGGTGTTAGCGCACAAGAGAAATCAATAATAAAACTATCACCAAACACAATCATGTTTTTTACGTTAAAATGACAGCTTTCATATGTTTCATGAAAATTTGTCATTCTATTCCTGAAGCGAGAAAAGTCTAAATGGAAAGCACCAATTTCAACGGATAGAATTGTTGAATAATACTTTTCTAATTTATTAATTGAACCCGTTTTTGGATCATATAAATCCATGCATATTTCTTGAAAAAAATTTTCAGCAAACTTCTTATCCATTGTTTATCTCTATGTTATTTTGCCGATTATGTAATCATGAATATTGCTACGAATAAACAAATAATTTCATTATTTGCAAAAATTTCAATAATTATAGCATTTCATTTATCTACATTAAATGTGGAATGCTGGCAACAAAGCCAGCGCTTAGATATAATCTAGCTTAATCAAAAAATCAGGCTAATTATGCTAACTTACCCAAATATTGACCCAGTAGCAGTATCATTAGGCCCATTAAAAGTACACTGGTATGGCATCATGTATTTAATTGGTTTTATTGGTGCATGGGGGCTCGGTGTGATAAGAGCCAAAAAACCATATACTGCTCTTGAAAAAAACCAAGTTGCTGATGCCATCTTTTATGGGGCATTTGGAGTCATTATAGGTGGACGGGTAGGCTACATGTTCCTTTATGACCTCTCAAATTTTATCCACCAACCTTGGATTATTTTTAGAATCTGGGATGGCGGAATGTCTTTCCATGGTGGCTTAATTGGTGTTTTTGTTGCCTTTTTATTATATGCACACAAAATAAAAGCCAATGTCTGGGATATTCTTGATTTTTTTGCACCTATGGTTCCAATTGGTCTTGGCGCGGGCAGGTTAGGTAATTTTATCAATGGTGAATTATGGGGACGAGTTACAGACTCATCCTTTGGCATGATATTCCCCACAGGTGGCCCACTACCAAGATACCCTTCTCAATTAGTAGAATTTTTCCTAGAGGGTGTTATTTTGTTCGTTATACTTTGGGTTGTATCTATAAAACCAAGACAAAGATTTACTATGTGCGCTCTGTTTATTTTATTCTATGGCATATTTCGCTTTCTTGTGGAGTTTTTAAGACAACCCGACCCACAAATGGGTTATGTATTATGGGGATGTATTACCCAAGGTCAAATCTTATCTGCCCCAATGGTAATAGGTGGACTAGCAGCTTTGCTATATATCAGCTATAGAACAAACAAGCTATACAACCCCAATGCTCAAAAATATTTAACAGGAAACTGATCAATGCAAACATATCTAGATCTACTTAGACATATACAGAAGCATGGCGTCGAAAAGTCTGACAGAACTGGCACTGGGACAAAAAGTATTTTTGGATATCAAATGCGCTTTGATCTATCAGAAGGTTTTCCACTTGTAACCACTAAAAAAATCCACGTAAAAAGCATCATACATGAGTTATTATGGTTTTTAAGCGGTGAAACAAATATTGAATATTTGAGAAAACATAACGTAAAAATATGGGATGCCTGGGCAACTGAGACAGGCGATTTAGGTCCTGTCTATGGTAAACAATGGCGAGCATGGGAATGCCCTAATGGTGAAAAAATTGATCAAATTTTAGATGTCGTTGAGGCAATTAAAAAACGCCCTGACTCTAGACGCTTGCTTGTCTGCGCCTGGAATCCAGCTGCATTGCCAAATGAAGATATATCACCAATTGATAATGCCAAGCAAAATAAAGCCGCCTTACCACCTTGCCATACACTGTTTCAGTTCTATGTCGCAAATAACAAACTATCTTGTATGCTAACACAGCGCTCTGCAGACGTATTTTTAGGTGTACCATTTAATATCGCTTCTTATGCATTATTAACACATATGGTGGCTCAACAATGTGACCTGGGTGTTGGTGAATTCATCTGGTCTGGCGGTGACTGCCACATATACTCTAATCACCAGGATCAAATATCTGAACAGATAATGCGCAAACCATACCAACTACCTCAACTGATTATGCATAAAAAGCCAAAAGATATTTTTAGTTATCAATTTGATGACTTTGAAATTATCGACTACCAATACCACCCGAGCATTAAGGGTCAAGTAGCTGTATAAATAGACCAACTTAGGAAATTCAATGACTTATTCATTAGCAAAAGATCAAATTAAAATATTACTTCTTGAGGGCATTAGCCAACAAGCAGTTGATGCCTTCCATCGAGCAGGTTATAAAAACGTAGAATTACTTAAAGGTGCGCTTCAACAAGACGAATTAATTCAAAAATTAAAAGACGTAAAGATTGTTGGGATTCGCTCTAGGTCACAGCTTACGGAGGAAGTATTCAAAAACAACCCTCACCTGATAGCAGTTGGTTGTTTTTGCATCGGTACAAACCAAGTTAACTTAGTAGCTGCAGAAAATGCTGGCGTGCCAGTTTTTAATGCGCCATTCTCGAATACCAGAAGCGTTGCTGAGCTAGTGCTTGGTGAAATTATTATGTTAATGCGAGGTATACCCGAGAAAAGTAGACAAGCACATAATGGTGGCTGGTTAAAGTCAGCCATTAACTCTTATGAAGTTAGGGGCAAAACATTAGGGATTATCGGGTATGGGCATATAGGCTCTCAATTAAGCGTACTTGCTGAGAGCTTAGGCTTAAAGGTTATTTTCTATGATATTGAGAACAAACTGCCACTAGGAAATGCAGTTAACGCATTGTCATTAAATGCACTCCTTGAAAGATCGGATATTGTTAGCCTGCATGTGCCTGAAACACCCGCAACTGCAAACCTAATGAACAAAGAAAATATAGCTAAAATGAAACCTGGAAGCATTCTCATTAATGCTTCACGAGGTACTGTTGTTGATATTGAAGCATTAGCAGATGCGATCAAACAAGGAAAAATTTCTGGTGCAGCAGTAGATGTATTCCCAGTGGAGCCAAAAAGCAACCAAGATATTTTTGAGTCCCCATTGAAAGGTCTACCTAATGTTATTCTAACGCCACACATTGGTGGCAGCACACAGGAAGCTCAAGAAAATATAGGTCAAGAAGTTGCCGAAAAACTAGTCAAGTATAGTGATAATGGCTCAACTGTATCAGCCGTGAATTTTCCACAAGTTTCACTGCCGTCACACGCAGGATCATGTCGGATACTACACACGCACATAAATCAACAAGGCATCATGCGACAAATTAACCGTGTTTTTTCAGAAAGTAATATTAATATCACTGCTCAATATCTACAAACGACCGCTAAGATTGGTTACGTCGTAATGGATATTGATGCTACTAGAGACCAGGCAAGCGAATTATTAAAACAACTAAAAGCCATTGAAGGAACTATTCGCGCCAGAATTTTATACTAAACACATGCTCAATAATGTTAAATCACTTTTAGATAACTATTCACATAAAATACTATGGGTTGCATACAGCGGTGGTCTTGACTCTACAGTACTCTTGCACTTAGTCAAAGAATATCAAAATCTACAGCAAAATATCGATATCCGAGCAATTCATATTAACCATAACCTTAGCCCAAACTCTCAAGACTGGTGCCATCACGTTGTCGCAACATGCAAAAAATTAGATATTCCTCTAACCATTAACAATATCTTAGATAAACCCCAAAAACCAGATAGCATTGAGGCTTGGGCTAGAAAACAAAGATACGATCGCTTTGAAGCGCTAGCCAATAATAAAGAGATTTGTGTTTTGCTAGCACACAACCAAAACGATCAAGCTGAAACATTCATATTAAACGCATTAAGAGGTTCTGGTCTATCAGGCCTTAGCGCAATACCCCAGATTCGAGAAAACGAATGGATCACCTATATCAGGCCATTGCTTCTTTACTCTCGAGAATATATTCAGAACTATGCCCATAAACATAACCTTCAATGGATAGAAGATGAAAGCAATATATCAACTGAGTATAATAGAAACTATCTTCGCCACGAAATTTTACCCAAATTGAATTTAAGATGGCATAAAAGCTCTATTCAATTAGCTAAAACTGCTCAGTTATGCTCTGAAACTTATTCAGTATTAGGTCAATACATCCAACAAGATATATATAATTTACAAACCAGCAGAAATGACTTCTCGAGCCTTGATTTTAACAAATTGATTGGATTGGAAACCATAAAAATCAAACTAATATTAAAATACTGGCTCAATAAATATTTTAACATCCAACTTCCATATAAAGAATACGAGATGATTAGTCGAGAGTTACCAAAAAAGGGAGATGGCTGGCAATATCAACTCACAGATATTTATTGTCTTCAAAAATACAATAAAGAACTCTCTATTAAAGAAATTACAAATGACAAAACAGCCCCCTTTAGATATATCTGGAACACTTCTATCGACAAAGAATTATATATTCCTGAACTAAATCAAAAACTTTCAATAAATATATTAATTGAATTTGGTGTTATGCTAGATACTGGTGGATATAAAATATTTATCATACGTAGTCGTCAGCCTCAAGATCGATGCATACCAACGTATCGACAAAAAAGCCAAAAACTCAAAATAATATTTCAAGAACTAAAAATACCCAGCTGGAATAGAAACAAATCCGTCATTATAGAAGATATTAAAACTTCCGAGATAGTTGCTGTGTACCCACATTTTTTATGCAAGCCTGCGCTAAACTAAAAATCACCTAAAACACTGATATACTCAAAGTGACTTCAAGTAAAACAATCCTGAAATCAAGCGAATAGATTTACTTGAACGACCTGTTCTTTCTGTGAATAGCGTTTCAAAGCTAGAATCCAATGATGACCAGTCAAACTGGTCTGCCAAAATACACAGTCGATGATTCAAATCAATCATCTCTTTTAGTTCTTGTTGAAATATGTCCTTTGTCAGTCGATTTTTATCAAGATTATTACGCATAATATTGCAAGCTTTTAGCTCAAAGTCATTAAAACATTGCAATATATTATCTCAAAATATCACCTCAAATCCATATAGAGTATACCCTGTAAGAGCTGTCTCTTATACACATCTGACGCTGCCGACGATCTACTCTGTGTAG
>CAJXRW010000111.1 GCA_913060525.1 uncultured Gammaproteobacteria bacterium | reverse complement strand
CGGCAGCGTCAGATGTGTATAAGAGACAGGTTTGTTATTATGAACGGCAATAAAGGCGGCACGCATCGCAATTTCAGTTTTACCAAAGCCGACATCACCACAAATAAGACGATCCATCGGCTTATCAGAGAGCATATCTGTTACCACTTCGTTAATTGCTTTTTGTTGGTCTTCAGTTTCTTCAAATGGGAAAGTATCACAAAAGGCGAGGTAATCATTTTTCTTAATGGTGTTGGCAAACCCTTCTTTTGTTGCACGTTGTGCATAGATTTCCAGTAAGTCTGCAGCAACATCTTGTATCTTCTTAGCTGCCTTTTCTTTGGTTTTCTCCCATTTGTCAGTCCCCAGTTTGTTAATGGGAGCATGGTCAATATTCGCGCCACTATATCTGCTTACTAAATGTAATGCATTAATAGGAACATAGAGCTTTTCATTATTGGCATAGGTAATGGTTAAAAATTCATTTTGATTTTCACCAAGCTGCAATAAAGTTAAACCCTCATAACGACCCACGCCATGGTCGATATGAACGACTGCATCACCTGGCGTTAATTCAGCTAAATCTCTAAATTCATTGCCTGAGTCAAAGGCTTTATGTTTTTTAGTTGCCTGGAAATTTGGAATATGATGCTTGAACAAGCAGCTTTCTGTAATTAAGCAATAGACATTATTTTCAATAAATCCCTGTGATAACGGCGAAACGATAATACACGCATGTTTCTTTGAACGAATGGCATCGGAGAAGGAATTAACTCGCTCAGGTTTGAGATTAATTTTGCTTAAATGATCAAGTAAAACTTCGAGACGACCTTTTGAATCAGCAGAAAAGATAAACTTGAGTTGTTTGTTGTCTTTATAAAAGTTTTCCAGTTTTTGATATGGATTTTGATATTGGTAATGAATGTGTAATTCTGGAAGCGGTTTTGCAGGACTTTCTACTGCTTTTTCTTTTTGCGTTTCAGCATGTAAATGGACTTGAGGAAAGGTTTTTAAAAGCCTATTGATGTCCTCAGGTGAAATAAAAGCTTTAGTTGGCTCAAGAATAGGGTTTTTAGTATCAAAACCTAACTGCCCATAGCGCTCAGTAATATTACGCCAAATGGCATTAAGCTGATCTTGTGTATCATCTACATGGAAAACAAGGCAATCTTTTGGAATATAGTCAAATAAGCTAGATGGGGTGTCGTAAAAAATACTTGTAAAAGATTCTATGCCTGGAGAGATATTCCCTTTAACAATTGATTTATAAAATGCTGAGTCTGTGCCTTTATCACCAAAAATATTTTGCCAGTTAGTGCAAAAAGTATTAATAGTTTGATGATCTAACTGAATCTCGTGAGCAGGAAGAATATTAATTTCATCTACTTTATGGGCAGATGTTTGTTCAGCAATGTCAAAGGCGCGAATGGTTTCGATCTCATCATCGAATAATTCAATACGATAAGGCGTGTTTGAACCCATTGGAAAAATATCAACAATATTGCCACGAATCGCGTATTCGCCACGTGCATTCACTTGATTTACATGAAGATAACCTTGTTTTTCAAGTGACTTTGTATATTCGGATAAATTCAGAATTTGACCAATTCTAATTTGAAAAGCCAGACCTGATAATTTTTCTGGATTGGGCAACCAATTTGCTAATGCGCTGGCATCTAATATGGTAATGGCATTATCAAAATTTAATAGTTTATAAAAGGCAGCAATTCGTTGTGATAGTATTTCATCCGATGCCGAAAAGTGATCATACGGTAGTATTTCATAAGTGGGTAATAAGCTAATCGGCTTATTGGTCTCTTTTAATAAATAACTCAGCTCCATATGAAGTCGTGCCGCAGACTCGGAATTTTGGGTTAAAATAATCGCCTGCTGTTTCGCATCTGTTAGAATTTTAGAAAGTTCGATTGATAAATTAGAACCGATAAAATTAGAAAAATGTTTCTTGGTATTGGTTTTGAATGGGCCTTTGATGAGCATGTTGAATAATGATAAAAAATAATTTTGTATATTATACCTGAGTTAATATGAATTATCAGGCTTGATCTTTTGAGATGTGCTAATGATGCTATAGATTTAAATTTTAGTCACATATTGTAACTATAGAAATTAAGTCTAATCTTTAAGAGCTAATCTGTATTTACAGCGTAGGTTATTTGCCTTTTTACCTTAAGTTTAATTTTTGTATGGAGATTATTGGTGTCTGTTTGTTGTGCTTGTTTGAAATTTCGGAGAGTTAGCCTTCTGACTGCTGTTTTTTTCACAATTGGTTTGCTTGCAGGTTGCGGGGATGATGACGGCGGGAGTGGAAACAGTAGTGTTATTAGTACGGATACTAATAGCGAAGTACCAAATTATATTTTGCCAGGTCAACCTGCGACATTGGAGACAGAATTAAGTGTGTCTGGCTCGCAATCCTCAAATGCTGCATTGTTTACTTTAGGTGCGGATGCATCAGAAGCAATCGCAACGATTATCGCTATTAATTACCCTGATGTAACAGGTTTAACTTTTACTCAGGTTATCCCTAATGGAAGTGATAAACCTGATTGTGTTGTTGGGCTTTCGCTCACAAATGAAGTGCCTGCGTGTATTTTTAAAGTTACCGTAGAAGCAGAACAAGGTGCAAGTGTTGATGATAATATTGAGATTGTATCAAATGTTCAGACCGTTCTCATTCCTATTGTTGTGACGGGTGTTCCAGAAGGTAGTGTGTTTTTACCGCAAGGTATTGTATCACCAACGCCAATTGTTGCTCCAGATACAACGACCAGTATTAAAGTAACGAATCCAAGTAGTAACACAGAATCTATTAATAATTTAGCAGTTACATTTTCTGCTTGGTTGTCTGATATTGCCGTTGATCTGACAGGCGGTACCGCCAGTATAAGTGGTGGTAAAAAAACCATTACTTATACTGAAAATAGTTTGTCTAAAAATTTAGCAGTTGGGCAGTCCCATACCTTTAGCTTTACTTTGGATGGTGATGAAGAAACAACGGTGGTGTTGCTCGCCTACTATGATGAATTAATCAACAATTCAAGTATGGGTGTCATTACCGTTACAGGGTCTAACTTACGTAACCTAATTAAGCCAAGTTTAACCGTATCCCTTACCCCGGCAACCATGACCGAATCTGTGACCTTAAGCGACCCAGAAACACCACAGACGGTTACACTACAAAATCTATCTAATTCACAATTACAAATTACAGGGATCAATGGTGATAACCTGCCCACAGGCGTGACTATCACAGGTGGGTCGTGTGCAAATGATTTAAATATTGAGCCTGCAGGGAATGTAGGTGATAGCTGTACCGTCGAACTTACAGTCGCAGTTGATGCCGTACCAGAAGACAATAAGACTTTAAGTATTGATTATCAAGATCCAAAAGGGAACGGCTTTGAAGATAGTGCTAGCGTTACCATAGGCGGTGCGGCAATATCCGTTGACTTAAATAGTATTGCTTTGCTCAATGATGGTAATCAAACCACGAATGTCATTATTACCAATACCGGCGAGTTAAACTGGTCGCCATCCAATATGGCAGCAAACTATGAAATCACTCGACAAGGTGAATCAGAACCAGCCGACAATATTAGTGTTATTGCGCCCACAGCAGGTACGAGTTGTCTAACTGGCAACACAGTCGCACCTGGTGCGACATGTAGTATTGGTATTCAAACGAATGCGGATGATACGGCAATTGGAAATTATGTTCTCAGTGTGTTACCTGCGAATAATCTGGAAACAACTAACACCACCAATTTTAATATCACGGACTCAACTGAGGGTTCATTCCAGTTTCAAGATGGGGCTGGCGTTGCGATCGACATCCAAAGCTTTGAAATTGGGGCAGCAGCATTTACCTTAATCTTAAAGAATGTGGGTGCCGCAGAGATTACGGGTGCCTATTTAACGATCCCAAATAAGTTTACCACCGATAATCCAGATAGTGGCACTGCCTGTCCAAATGACAACGTTGGTATCCCTTTAGCATCAGAGGCAAGTTGTGGCATAAAATTATCCGTTGCCGATGGTTCAGGGGTAGGTGTAGGCAGTTATAACATTGTTGCCACAGGAGATGTGGGAACGGTAGATAATAGCGGTCAAACCTTAATAGCGAATATACAAGGTGCTGTCGTTACCATTGAATCCGATGTATCGATTACCAAGCCGAATGATGGTGCCACCGTAACAGAAGTCAGGATCACCAATAGCAGTGCCAATGCCATTGTCTGGAATCCATCTGCAGAGATAAATAATTATGTTATTGATGGCGACGATGACACAGGCATCAGCATTGTTGATCCTGAGACGGCTAATCCTTATTGTGTGGCTGGCGCAAGCGTTGCCGTTGGCAGTTTTTGTACCGTTGGTATTCAGGTGGATAATACGGCAAACGTGGCTGAATATACCTTAACTTTAGGTCTTGCCAACAATTTGGCAGCACAACAAAGCCAGAGCTTTGATGTTACCAGTACCTTGGGCTTTTTTAGTTTTAGTCAAAATGATGTCATTACCGATAATATCACTATGGGAGTTGACAGTAGGACGCAACCACAAACGATTACCTTAAGTAATACAGGTGATACAGATATTACCAATGTGTATTTGGATTACCGAAATCTTCATCCAGCTTTGACTGTAGACAATAATAATTGTGGTTTAGAAGGCGTTGGTGATACCATAACACTAAACAGTGGCAATTCTTGCACTTTCCAAGTTTGGATCGAAGACCATCCAGAAAATCCTCAAGGTGAAAGCTTTGAGATTCCTGTAGTAGGTGACCCAGCAACGGTAGAAAATGATGACGCAGAATTTACCGTCAATGTGGATGGCATAGTCATTGAAATACAAACCATCAATGGTAATCAGCCTATTAACCGCCCAGCAGCAGGAACACAAACCACCAATATTGAGCTGACTAATTTAGGCAATATTGACTGGGTGCCTTCTACCGATGCAGCAGATTATCAAATAGTGATAGATAATGCCAATATCAGCATTGTGGCACCTATAGATGGGGTGGCAAATTGTCTGGATGCAGATGATGCGCCGATTGCTGGAGGTGCTAGCTGTTTTATTGGTATTCAGACCAATACAAATACTTCCAAGGAGGATTATACCCTGCAGGTACTAGCAGCCACAGATGGCAATGAAAATCTACCACAGGCGAGTAATATTCAAACCTTTACTGTTGGCGATAGTCTGGGCTATTTTGTGTATAAAGATGCAGAAGGTGCTGAAATTAATAACCTGACTTTAACCATTGGTGATGAACCAGTCACGATCACCTTAGAAAATATAGGTGAAACACAAATTACAGATATTGTTGTTAATGATGGCGCTGATGCGGGTGCATTTGATGTGTCATATTCTGGTGAGGCTAACTGTGGTGATAGTAATACATTGGCTGCGGATGCTAGCTGCGTGTTTGATCTTGAGTTATCAGATATGGCAGTAGCGGATGTGGAATATACCTTCCAGACCACAGGGGCAGATGGTACCGTTAGTAATTCACCCGTTGAGTTGACGGTGACGGCGGAAGCACCAGCATGCAAAATTACAGTCGGGGGTTATGAATGGACAGCAGATGCTAATTTGGGTTTGGTAGCAAATGCAGAAGGCGTTCCTGGTGTTAACGTTTCTGGTGGTATGTCTTTTGATACTGCTAGAGGTGCATTTATTGACTGGTTGAATGATCAAAACTATTGTGGTCATAATGACTGGGCGCTACCAACCGAGAATCAATTTGGTTGTACCAATGTCACAGGTGGTGCATGCAACAAAGCAGCACTAGGTGGTTTGTTGACAGATTGGGACTCTGATACAGTTATTGAATATTTAACAAGTTTAGGTTTTACGAATATTGTATCCAATTATTATCGCTCTGGTGAAATATCAGCTCAATTTGGGTTCCCTTGGGTTCTTGATATGTCTAATGGAAATATTCAAAATGGGGTCGGACCTAACAATCCTCTTTATGTATTGCCAGTTAGAACGACTGATGCCTTTATTACAAACCAGGCAAATAATACAGTTTCTCGGTGCGATGTTTTTCCTGATGGCTCTTTAAACAATTGTGCCAGTACAGGATCAAACTTCACAAGTCCTACCGCTATTACACTTAACAGTGATGAGGATATTGCTTTTGTTATAAATGAGGGGGGCGGAACAGTTACGCATTGCGCTGTCAATGAACTAGGCACTTTTTCAGGTTGTGTGGTTAGTGGAAATTTGGGTTCGCCTACTGCTATTGCACTAAATAGTACGGACACTATAGCTTATATTTATGATAACACTTGGAATAACTATAAAGTGCGTAAATGTAATGTCAGTAATACAGGGGTGTTTTCAAATTGTGGAGATACAGGTGCTATAGTATCGGCTGCGGCATATGCAATGACTTTAAATGGTGACGGTGATACTGCTTATATTGCTAACTTTTCCCCTGCCAGTGTTACAAAATGTGATGTAAATAATGATACAGGTGTGTTTTCAAACTGCGGAGATGCTGGAGGTGCTGGATTTAATAGCTCACGTGGAATAGTATTGAACAATAATTCAACGCTGGCTTTTATTGTAGAGCAACAGGCTAGCAATAAAGTAAGGCGATGTGATGTGGATGCAAATGGAAATGGAAATCTTTCAGGCTGTATAAATGTATTAACGGGTCTTAATAATTCAACCGGTATTGCGCTTAATGCTGATAATAGTAAAGTCTTTATTAGTATATTTGGAAGTAATTCAGTTACGACTTGTGATGTAAATGAAGCAGATGATTTTTCAAATTGTATTGATACAGAAGCAACAGGGCTTAGTGACCCAATTGGAATATATATTACGAGATAAATTAGCGCTATAAATTATTATAGGCCTTATACTCTATTGTCATCGCACTAAATGAAATAAATAAACTATACTATCTGTCTCTTATACACATCTCCGAGCCCACGAGACAGGCAGAA
>CAJXRW010000110.1 GCA_913060525.1 uncultured Gammaproteobacteria bacterium | reverse complement strand
CAATATGCCTGGTTGAACATGCTAGGTAAAAAAAGTGGCAGTGTCATGATAGTAGGTGACGATGACCAATCTATTTATGGCTGGCGTGGCGCTAAGGTCGAGAATGTTCAGCAATTTACAGAAGATTTAAACCCAGTGAATGTCATACGCTTAGAACAAAACTATCGCTCAACGCAAAATATTTTAGATGCGGCAAATGCTGTAATCGAAAATAACCCAAATCGTATGGGTAAAACGCTGTGGACTGACATTGCGCCAGGTGAAAAAATAGATATTTATGATGCCATCAATGAACTTGATGAAGCGACTTTTATTGTTAAACAAATTAAAAAGGCTTTGGATAAAAACATTAATCCTGATCAAATCGCCGTTCTATATCGCTCAAATGCGCAATCTCGGGTGATTGAGGAAGCCTTATTAGCTGAAAAAATACCTTATCGAATCTATGGCGGTCTGCGCTTTTTTGATCGAGCCGAGATTAAAGATGCCTTAGCTTATTTACGTTTACTAGAATCAAAAACAGATAATTTGGCTTTTGAACGGATTATCAATGTTCCTGCACGTGGCATCGGCGCCAAGAGTTTAGATAAAGTTAGAGAATATGCTGTTAGTCATCAATATCCATTTTGGCAAGCCGCTAAAGATGTCATTGATTTAAAGCTACTTACACCCAAACCGCTCAACGCACTTTCTGGTTTTTTAGAGCTAATTGAAGATATTTCTCTGAAAGTTGCTGACTTACCGCTTGGTGAAAAGGTTAAACAAGTGATTGAATCAAGTGGATTGGTTGATCATTTTCAACAGGACAAGTTTGAGAAATCGGCACAAAAAATTGAAAACTTACAAGAACTTGTTACAGCAGCAACCGATTTTACCGCGCCTTTAGATCAAAGTGATGATACCGATCTACTTCAAGAATTTTTAGCTCTGGCTGTGCTGGAATCAGGTGAAAAACAGAACGAAAAAGCAGATGAACCCAGTATTCAGCTAATGACTTTACACTCAGCAAAAGGGCTGGAATTTCCTTATGTATTTATTTCAGGCTTTGAGGATGGTCTATTTCCATCCGCGCGCTCTATTGAAAGTGATAGCCGTTTGGCAGAAGAACGTAGACTCTGTTACGTTGGTATGACACGTGCGATGCAGAAGCTCACTATTACCCACGCCAAAGTACGCCATCAATATGGTAGCGCAAATTATCAAATGCCATCTCGCTTTTTGAAAGAAATTCCAAAAGAATTTATTAACGAGATTAAAGCAAAGAGTAAACCACAAGTGAAACCATTTGGCTTTGGTATTTCACCAGACGCTTTCCTTAAAGCCAAGCAAAAAAGCGAAGCCCTGTTTAATAAAGGGGATTTAGTGAGTCATCCTAAATTTGGAATAGGCGTGTTCCAAAAACAAAATGGTGAAGGTGATAAAGCCGAACTCCATATTGACTTTAAAGGCGGTGCTGGCGCAAAAGTGTTATTGGCTAAGTATGCGAGAGTGGAGAAGCTTTAAATGTTGTTCCAAGATCAAAGATAAGCTCTATATATTCTTAAAATAATCTTTATGTGTACCAATTACAGCCTCAATATTTGCAAGCTTTCTGTGAACAACATTTCCTGCGTTATGAGCAATTAGTTCAGGCAAGCTTATCTCAACCCCTTTATTTAAGTACTTAAATAAAATTATGCAAATTCCATCTTTCAGCCTATTTATTGCTTTTATACTCATATTTTCCATTTTTACACAATTCACAACCCAATTCATTTTTCTGTTTATATTAAGGTTAACAGCTACACGATTTCTTATAGGAAGAATAGATATTGTTACAGCATTTGCTATACCACATTGGTCTTTTAAAAATATGTTCTGATTTCCTAGGTTACTACAACCCTCTATATGGGGTAATACATCACCCTCTTTATACCATAAGGTTTTTAGTAGTTCTTTAGAATAATCATTATCATCAAATTCACCATTAAATAACACATGCGATAAACCAATTGCTAATTTAGCCATGAATCTGATGTCAAAGTTTAGATACATACTAAAGTGATTTGTATGTGAAGTTGAATGACGACAAACCTTTTTAAAATACTCTACTCTTACACTATCTAGCTGATCTGGATCTGAAAATCCTATATTTTTTGGATCTGCTCCAACAATTTCAGTTACCATTAATTTTTTTACTTTTCGACCAGCAAAAACATCTTTAAAAGTTAGCCAAGTTACATGAGGTGCTTTTTGCGATCGATCAGCAAACATGAAATATGCTCTCGTCCATATCTGTTTTGCAGTTCTTGGATTTCCTCCGGCATACCAGTACATTCGCTCATCTTTTGGTCTCACCCAATAAACCTGTTCACCAAAAGGTCCTAACCAACATTCGCAAATATCATTTTCACCCATTCCAGGCGGGACAAGATCACTGTTTCCCATATTGCGTAATGGAAGAGGAGTTGGTGATTTAGGGTTAAAGCAAGCATAAGCAGACTCATTTAACTCATTAAACACAAGCCAATCTTTCTCAAATGCAGCATCAACAAATAAACCAAGATTACTGTTACATGTTTTACAAACGTTTCGTGTTTTTAAATAATCTGGAGCTTGAGCCCCTCCAAGAAATTGAGGAATAATGTGCTCTAAAGAAAAACAACCCTCCTTTTTATCTTGCTTACAATATATACATTTTTTCACTTTATACTTACTTTAGTTTCTGTTTAAACCTATGCATACTAAAACTATATGAACCTATATTAACCAAGTCACCAAATGAATTTGCTATAATTATTCTGCTTATTATTTTAATCTGGACTTTAGTATCGTGAAACATAAACATGATGTCTTAATTATTGGTGCTGGAACAGCAGGATTAACCGCTGCTCTTAGATTAGCAGATTACTTATCTGTTGCTGTTATCTGTAAAGCTCAACTGGGCGAAGGCTCAAGCCTATACGCCCAAGGTGGTATTGCTGCGGTGATGGATGAACAAGATTCTGTCGAGTCCCACATACAAGATACACTAATAGCAGGTGCGGGTTTATGTGATGAGTCCGCTGTTCGTCACACGGTTGAACATGCGCGTGGCTGTATTGAATGGTTAGTAGCCCAAGGCGTGCAGTTTAACTTGGATGAAGAATTTAAAGATAAAAAACACTTTCATCTCACTCTGGAAGGCGGACATTCTTTTAGGAGGATTTTGCATGCCCATGATGCGACTGGAAAAGAAATACAGACCACATTGGCTAAAAAAACCAAGGCTCACGCTAATATCACGGTTTATGAATACTATAATGTGGTGGATTTAATTAAATATCGCCAGGAATGTGTCGGTGCTTATGTGCTCAACACCCAAACCAATCAAGTAGAAACTTTTCAGGCTAAGGCAACCATTCTGGCAACAGGCGGTGCTTCTCGCGTCTATGCATACTCCACTAATCCTGCTGTTTCTAGTGGCGATGGCATTGCCATGGCTTACCGAGCAGGCTGTCGTGTTGCTAATATGGAGTTTAATCAATTCCATCCAACTTGCTTATATCATCCCAAAGGCAAGGCATTATTATTAAGTGAGGCATTGCGAGGAGAAGGTGCGATTTTAAAACTACCCGATGGGACGCCATTTATGCAGCAATATCATGAGAAAAGCGAACTTGCACCACGAGATATTGTTGCCCGAGCCATTGATCATCAAATTAAAAAACTGGGCATACCTTGTGTCTATTTAGATATATCCCATAAGCCAGCTGACTTTATTAAGGAACATTTTCCGACCATTTACAAACAAATGTTAGATTATGATATTGATATCACCAAAGATCCAATCCCCGTTGTGCCAGCAGCGCATTACACTTGTGGAGGGGTAATGGTTGATGAGTATGCCCGTACCGATATTGCAGGTTTATATGGCGCAGGGGAAGCAACCTACACAGGTTTACATGGCGCGAACCGTATGGCGAGCAATTCTTTGCTGGAGTGCCTAGTTTATTCTTTTTCTGCTGCAGATGATATTTTACGCAACATTAACCATTTTATTGATCCAAAAACGATTTTAGACTGGGATGATGGGCTTGTTAGAGAGTCTGAAGATGAAATCTTAATCCTGAATAACTGGGTTGAACTAAAAGGATCAATGTGGAATTACATGGGGATTGTTCGTAGTAATACTCGACTGGAGCGCGCGGCAAAGCGGATTCAAATGATTAAAGAAGAAGTCCACGAATATTATTCAAACTATACTATTAAAAATAATTTACTTGAACTACGAAATTTGATTCTAGTGGCAGAACTGATGATTCGCTCTGCTAGACGTCGCCAAGAAAGCCGCGGTTTACATTATACGCAAGATTACCCTGAAAAAGATGACCGATTTTTGAAACCAACCATCATCAAACCTAAGGCGTATTAACTGTTAAACAAAACATGTTGCTGAATATTTTCAATCGCAAGGGAAATGGTTTAAACAGTAAATACAAATTAGTTAACTTTCTCTATTAATCACTAAAGAAATAATCTTCCAGTTATTTGTAGGTGTAAAAACAGTATCAGGTGAGAAAACTTTAATTTGTTGTTTTGGATCAACCGCAAATAACCAAATTAAATTTTTCTTATTTGTCTTTAGGTAATCATCCCAAGTATATTTTTCAGTGAGGCTGGTTACTTTTATGTCAATCTCATTCCCCACCATTGACGTGATATTCTCAAAGGTTAAATCTTTGGTGAATAGGCACTTGCTATAGCGTTTACTCACAGCTTTAGGCTCAGCATTTTTATCAGGCGTGGGTAAAATAAAGACCGTATTGCTCCCAAATTCTCTTCTATATCTAACAGCAGCAATACTATTCATATGACTGTTGTTTGATAACCCCAACATTCTACCAATTCCAACTAAATCGATATGCCAATTTGCATGCTCAGAAGAAGGATTGCCATAATAACAATTCAGCCCTTCTAATTTAGCTGATTGTACATCTTTCCAGTTAGTATCAGCTAACTGTACGGCAATACCCTGGCTAGTCAGTGCCTGAGCAACTTCTCTAGCAAGCTTATTCGCACCAATAATTAAAAACCCTCTAGGGTCAGGTATCGAAACTTTGAGTAATTTTGCGAGAAATGGGGCAGTTAGACTTTCAATTAATACCGTTCCAATAATGATTAAAAAAGTAACGGTTGCCAATAATTTACCATAAAACAAATAATCGATTCCTGGCTGCTGTAATTCCATCACTTCTATCGAAAAAATAGCAGCCACCGATGCCGCTATAATCCCTCTTGGTGCAATCCAGCCTAACAAAGCCCGTTCCCGCCAATTTAGGTTGCTACCTAATGTACAAAAAAAGGCGACAATTGGCCTAACAATACATTGTAAACAAAGCACTAGAATAATAGCGGGAAAAATAACAATCTGAAAACCCGTAAATGAGATATTCGCACCAAGTGCAACAAAGAGTATTGAAATCAACAAGATACTTAAGTTTTCTTTAAAGTCGACAATATCATCAATATTGGTATTATGCATATTACCAACCATAATACCCATTACGGTAACGGTTAATAACCCTGAACCATCAAATCCTGCTTCTACCGTCACAAATGTTACGATAATAACACTTAAAACAAACAAATTAGCCATATAATCTGGCACCCAATGTCGACGTAAGACTAACCCCAATAGATACCCAGATCCAACGCCGACGATGATGCCTGTCAAACCAATGGTAAGCACATGCCAAATGACGGATGCTAATGCATCAAAACGACTTACACTACTAATTGCGGTATATACGAGCACGGCAAATAACGCACCCAATGGATCAACTAACATGCCTTCCCATCTTATAATATTGGCAATATTTTTATTTGGTCGCACACTTCTCAAAATTGGTACAACCACCGTGGGACCACTAACACTTGCGATCGCGCCTAGCATTGCAGCAACTTGCCAAGGAAAGTTAAGCAAATAATGACTTAAAAACGCGGTGCAAATAGCTGTAAATATTAAACCAGCTGTTACAAAATTACGTACGACTTTACCGCTACCTTTTATTTCAGAGAAGCGTAATGACATACAACCTTCAAATAGAATAATGGCAACACTCAATGAAACAGCTGGATAGAATAGCTGATTTCCAAAGATTTCTATGGGATTAATAATTGGTGAGTTGAACAATAGCTCACAAACTGGGCCAAAAATAATTCCACTTGCAAGTAGAAATAATATCGCGGGAAGCTTCATCTTCCAGGCCAGCCATTGACTTACTATCGCCAATAGCATTATGCACATTAATGCAATAGGAATGCTAACGATCATGCGAAATGCCTAAAACAGATTAGATTTACTCAAACGTTAGTATTAAATAGAATGTTATATGATTACACAACCCTTTTACATCCAGTTTCCTTCATAAAAAGTAAGCCGAAAACAAATGATATGGCAAAAAATACGATCGTGATACTTAATGCCATCTGATAACCATGTATAACCTGGGGAGAGTTCTCTAGCACAACGTCAGTGTGGTTATTCAAACCAGGAGAACTAAAGAAAGTAATTAACCACCCACCAACTATCTGGATAACCGAAGCGCCCAATAAAACAAACATGTTATTAAAGCCAATAGAGGTTCCTTCCAGTTCTGGCGTAATATTCTCTACCACTGCTGGAAAAGTTAACGACTGTGCGCCCGCTGCTATACCAATACCTAAAAATAAAATACAAGTGATAAATTTAGAATCCATAGGCACCCATAAAAATATGGTCGATGCCAATACACCAACGATGCTACAGCCTAAAAGTACAATTTTTCTTTTTTGTAAACGATCAGAAATCACACCAATAATAGGACTTCCAAAACCAAGCCCTAACCATAAAAATGCAACAATCGCAGCAGAGTCTACTGGAGAATAGCCAATTCGTTGCAGATAAGTCATACCAAACAAAGACCCCAATAACTCAATGGAACCATAAGCAAAAAAGACATATATGGCAATTACCCATAATTGCTTATACCTGTCTCTTATACACATCTCCGAG
>CAJXRW010000109.1 GCA_913060525.1 uncultured Gammaproteobacteria bacterium | reverse complement strand
TGATGCGGTTGATGATCGTGTTTCAGGGTTAGACGCTGGCGCAGATGATTATTTGACGAAACCTTTTGAGCTCGAAGAATTGTCTGCAAGATTACGGGCTTTAGCTCGGCGATCATCTGGGCGCTCTTCACCAAAGATTGTACATGGAGGTATTGAAGTTGACCCTGCTGCTCATACCGTAAAATTGGATGGTAAAGATATTGAAATATCGAGAAGGGAGTTTGCAATATTATCTTATCTTTTAGAAAATGAAGGCAAAGTGGCGTCTCGTAATCAATTGGTAGAAGCATTATATGGTTGGGATGATGATATTGATTCAAATGCGTTAGAGGTTCATATCCATCATTTACGTAAAAAATTCGGAAATAAATTTATTCGTACAATTCGTGGGGTAGGCTATATGGTTCAAAAACCCTCAGCATAAGAAATTTCAGGATATAGATAATAGATTTAAATAAGTTTGAATTTATGGTAGAATTCTTCATCTTTCATTTATTAAGGAGTTTATTTTGGCTCGAGTAACCGTAGAAGATTGTTTAGAGCATGTTGATAATCGATTTCAATTGGTTGTGACTGCATCAAAGCGTGCAAGAAAGCTTGCTGACAGCGGTGTGGATCCTGAGGTTGATTGGGATAATGACAAACCAACCGTTGTTGCACTGCGAGAAATTGCTGGTGGTTACCTTGATCGAAATGGTGAAGTTAAGCCTTTAGCTGTAGAAGATTTGGTTTTAGATGATGAATCTGAAGAAGTGGCTGGTGAAGAAGACCATCAAGCATAAATTTAAATGAAGGTTATTTTTTTCCTCTAAAGGTGATTCTTCCCTTGCTTAAGTCATAAGGTGACATTTCAACTTTCACCTGATCACCCGTTAATATACGAATATAGTTTTTACGCATTTTCCCCGAAATATGCGCTAAAATCTCGTGACCATTTTCAAGTTTTACTCTAAACATAGTATTTGGGAGTGTATCGGTTACAACTCCATCAAATTCAATGCTATCTTCTTTTGCCATGAATACCCCAAAATTTATTTTTATGAATTAAAACGCTCGAATAATGCCCTATTTAGGAAAATTTCGCAACAAATTTTATAATTGATCTAAATATTTCTCTGCATCTAGAGCTGCCATGCATCCTGTTCCAGCTGATGTGATCGCCTGTCTATATACATGATCCATAACATCTCCAGCAGCAAATACGCCTTCAATGTTTGTTGCTGTTGCATTTCCAGATAATCCAGATTTAACTTTAATATACCCATTTTCCATGTCAATTTGGCCAGCAAAAATATCCGTATTTGGTTTATGTCCTATTGCAATAAAAACACCGTCGACTTTCAGTGTTTCAATTTCACCTGTTTGTGTATGTTTAATATTGATACCAGTGACACCCATATCATCACCTAGGACTTCATCAAGAGTATTAAACCATTTAAATTTGATATTGCCGTTTTTGGCTTTTTGATTAATCTGATCAATCAATATTTTTTCTGATCTTAGCGAATCCCTTCTGTGAACAAGTGTGACCTCACTGGCAATATTTGATAGGTAAAGTGCTTCTTCCACCGCCGTATTTCCACCGCCGATGACAGCAACAGGCTTTTTGCGATAAAAGAATCCGTCACACGTTGCACATGCTGACACGCCTTTCCCCATAAATTTTTCTTCAGAATCCAAGCCTAAATATTTAGCAGTTGCACCTGTGGTAATAATTAGTGCATCACATGTATAGGTTTTATTGTCGCCTTCTAACACAAATGGTTTTGCTTTGAGGTTGGTCTTATTTATATGATCATAGATGACCTTGGTATTGAATCGTTCCGCGTGTGCTTGCATGTCTTGCATTAGTAATGGGCCTTGTGTGCCTTCTGGTGCGCCTGGCCAGTTATCCACATCTGTGGTGGTTGTTAATTGCCCTCCTGGCTGAATACCTGCAATAATAACAGGATTTAGATTTGCGCGAGCAGCATAAACTGCAGCTGTATAGCCTGCTGGCCCTGATCCTAGAATAATAAGTTTATGGTGTTCGTTTTGTGACATGATTAATGTTCCGTGTAATTTTAAATAGACTATTTTAGAGTGAAAAATACCAGATGTGTATGTATTATTAATGTAATCATATATATGAATTTATAAACTTTAGATTTTGGAGCAACCAATGCAACATAGCCAAGAATTTATTGACTTAGTAAATGCTTCACGTAGAAACATTAACGAGTGTAATGTGCATGATATTAAACAGAAGCTTGATAATAAAGAACCGTTTTTATTATTGGATGTTCGAGAAGAGTCTGAATATGTAGTGTCCTTTATACCTTCGGCAAAACATATGAGCAGAGGTATAATAGAAGTTAAAATCGTACAAGCTATTCCTGATAAAGATACCGAGATAGTGTTGTACTGTGGCGGTGGTTATCGTTCAGCGCTAGCAGCTGATAGCTTGGTTAAAATGGGTTATACAAATGTAGCCTCTATGGATGGGGGGTTCAGGGCTTGGAATGAATTTGGTTACGCTGTACAGGAGAATGGCAAGTGACCCCTTTTAGAATTGGACATGGTTATGATGTGCATAAATTCAGTAGTATACCAAAACCATTATATTTAGCAGGATTAGAGGTTGATCCCTTAATGGGTGTGGAGGCACATTCTGATGGCGATGTATTGCTACATGCCTTGTGTGATGCATTACTTGGTGCAGCAGCGCTTCGTGATATCGGGTATCATTTCCCAGATACAGACACACAATATAGAAATAAAAATAGTAGTTTTTTTGTTGTAAATATTTTGAAAAAACTACAAGAACAACATTATGTTATTGGTAACGTGGATATCACTGTGGTAGCACAGCAACCAAAATTATCAAAATTTATACCACAAATGATTGATAATTTGGCTAAACTTTTACTATTGGATAAAAGTAATGTTAATATTAAAGCAACAACAACTGAAAAGCTTGGGTTTGTAGGGCGTAGAGAAGGAATAGCCTCTTATGCAGTTGTTTTGATATACAAAGAGATTACATAAATATACAGAAAGGAGTACAGATGTTAGTTGGTTTTATAATTGGTGCTGGCGTGCTAGGTTTAATCATTGGGTGGTTGCTTGGTATGGTTCAAAATAAAACGGTGGGTGGAACGAGCGACCTTAAAAAAGAGCTTGATGCAGCAAGAATTAGTTTGAGAGAGTATCAGCAACAAGTCACTGATCATGTAAGCAAAACAAATGATCTAATTGAAAATATACATGCTCAAACAAGCCTGTTACAGGAGCATATTCAAGCAGGAACAATGAGTTTAAATAGAGATACTTCTAGGCAGTCATTGTTACAGCCTTCTGGTGCGTCTCATGGGTTATCTCAAGGCAATATTGCGCTAGAAAAACCAAATCCTGATAATGAGCAGCCAAAGGATTATGCTGCTTCATAACTATCAGGCTTGTATTTGTTAATCTTCACGCTTAATTTTTAATCCTAACGAGTTTTCTGTTTTGCTGTTGGTGTCGCCAATATGTTCATTGTTACCATTTTCATCCTGTTCAATTTTTAGACTTAGACTGTTGGGCATGTCAGAGTGTTTAAGAGCCTCATCAAGTGTGATTTTTTGCTCTTTATAGAGCTTGAAAAGAACGTCATTGAATTCACTGTTTTTAAATTCACTGATATTTGTTTCTTGTATTTTATATTTGTCTGACTGAGCTTCTTCTGGGTGATTGCTATCTAATTTTACTCTTAATCTTAGGTTGTTCATTGAGTCAGCGTTTTTAAGTGCTTCTTCAAGTGTGATGCTACCTGTTTTATACAAATGGAACAAGGCGCCATCAAATGTTTGCATTCCAATATTCTCTGATTTTGCCATGGTTTCTTTGAGTTCACTAATATCACCTTTTTTTATTTGCTCGCCAATCAGAGGTGTGTTTATTAGTATTTCAGCTGCTAAAGCGCGTTTCCCGTCAATGCTCGGAATAAGTCTTTGGGATATAATTCCTTTTAGATTTAAAGATAAATCTAGCTGTAGTTTTTTATGTTGAGTTTCTGGGAAGAAATGCAATATTCGATCAATTGCTTGGTTGGCATTATTTGCATGAAGCGTTGAAATGCATAGATGACCTGTTTCAGCAAAAGTGATTGCATGTTCCATTGTTTCCTGGTCACGAATTTCACCAATTAGAATCACATCGGGTGCTTGCCTTAGTGTGTTCTTCAATGCATCTTGAAAGGTGTCAGTATCGGTTCCGACTTCGCGTTGTGTGATAATAGATTTTTGATGGGTATGCAGGTATTCAATCGGGTCTTCTATTGTGATTATATGACCGCCATCATTCTTATTTCTATAGTCTATTAATGATGCTAAGGATGTTGATTTACCAGATCCTGTACCGCCAACAAATAATACTAACCCGCGTTTTTGCATAATAAGTTTGGTCATGATTGGTGGGATACCAAGCGATTCCATATCTGGAATATCAGTTTTAATATGTCGCAATACCATGCCAGTTTCATTCTTTTGTCGGAATATGTTTACCCTGAATCTACCAATTTCTTCATAATACAAAGCTAAATTCATTTCCCCATGTTTGGCAAATACCTTTTTCTGTTCTTCGTTCATAATGCTATTGGCAATAGCATGAACTTCATTTTCATTAAAAGTTTGATCAGACATAGCAAAGAGTTGCCCATTTGCTTTTACACTTGGCGGTGCTTGGCAAGTTAAATATAAATCTGAACCTTCATTATTTATCATTGTTTGTAACATTTCTTTTAGAGGAAGCGTAGCCATAAATTTGGTATTACATTAAGTCTAATATTTAATAAGATAAGCAGATTTGTATGCAGAATGCGAATTCTTAATATAGAGTGCGTATATTTTATAAGAATTTATTTTGAGAAATAGGATGATATTTGATACAATCCACAAGTTCAATTTATTTGGCAAGTTAAATTTTGGTATATTGACTAAGTTTAATCTGTCCGATTTGTGCAAACAGAGTAATTGATAACAAAAATTAAGGTAACAATGATGAAAACGTTTAGTGCAAAGGCAGCTGAAGTTAAAAGAGAATGGCTTTTAGTTGATGCTGACGGAAAAACACTTGGAAGATTGGCAACAGAGATTGCTAGTCGTTTAAAAGGTAAACATAAGCCTGAGTATACACCCCATGTTGATACAGGTGACTATGTGGTTGTGATAAATGCTGATAAGGTAACGGTGACTGGTAATAAAAAATCAGATAAAGTTTATTATCGACATACTGGTTATATTGGTGGGATTAAATCAGTTTCATTCGATAAGCTGCAGAACTCTTTTCCAGAGCGTATTATTGAAAAAGCAGTTAAGGGTATGTTGCCGCGTAATCCATTGGGTAGAGCAATGTACAAAAAGTTGAAAGTATATGCAGGTGCCGAGCACCCGCATACTGCTCAACAACCAGCTGAAATCAAGATTTAGTGAATTAATAGGATCAATAATATGTCTGAAAATAAATATTACTATGGTACAGGGCGTCGTAAAAGTTCGGTTGCTCGTGTTTTTCTTAAAAAAGGTACAGGAAACATTATTGTTAATAAGTTACCACTTGATGATTACTTGTCCCGTGAAACTGCATCTATGGTTGTACGCCAGCCTTTAATTGAGATTGATGCGCTGGAAAGCTTTGATATTAAGGTGAATGTACATGGTGGCGGTCAGACTGGTCAGTCTGGTGCAATCCGTTTAGGTATCGCGCGCGCATTGGTTGAGTACGATGAAGAGCATAAGTCTGCAATGCGTCGTGGTGGTTATTTGACTCGAGACTCACGTGTTGTTGAGCGTAAGAAAGTTGGTCTTAGAAAAGCACGTAAAAAACCACAGTTTTCTAAACGTTAATATTCGAGTTATATTTTTAACAGAACGATATTGTGTGTTAGAAATTAGAGGTTTTATAATTAAGAAAATTTTCTAAGGTCAATGAATTATGAGTGTTCAAAACAAACGTTCGACAGTTACCTTGTACTCTCACCCCAAGTGCCCATATAGTCATAGAGTTCGTATTATATTGGCTGAGAAGGGTGTGCATTTTGATGTTATTGATGTTGATCTTAATGATAAGCCTGATGCTTTGCTTGAGCTGAATCCCTATGGAACGGTTCCAACGCTTATGGATAGAGATCTTGTTGCATATGAATCTAATGTGATTTTTGAATATTTGGAAGAGCGTTTCCCGCATCCACCTTTGTTGACTGTTTTTCCTATTGAGCGTGCGCAAACACGTTACTTGGCAAAAAGAATTGATGAGGATTGGACCAGATATTTAGTTTCGGCAATGTTTGGCAAGACTGAGCAAATTGTTTATGGTGCAAAAGTGGCTCTAGTTAAAGAGTTATTGAGTATGATTCCCGCCTTCACGAAACACAAATATTTTATGCAGGAAAAGTATAGTATAATAGATTGTATGTTATCGGTTATATTATATAGACTTCCAGAGTTAGGTATAACCTTGCCTCCACGAGCAGAGCCAATTATTGAGTATGCAGAGCGAGTCTTTTCTCGCCCGTCATTTCAACATAGCATTGGCAATATAGAGGAGCTATAAGTTATGGCTATGTTAAGATCATATTTAATTGATGCCACGTATGATTGGTTAAATGATCATGGTTTTACGCCTTATATTTTGGTTGATACAGAGTATGATAGTGTGGAGGTACCGTGGGATTTCGTAGATGACGATGGAAAAATAGTTTTGAATTTATCGCCTGGAGCAATAAGAGATTATAGCTGCTCAGATGAGGGTATCCGTTTTCGCGCAAGTTTTGGTGGTGAACCTATGGATGTTTTCATCCCTATTGAATCTGTGCTTAGCTTGTATTCACAGGAGACAAGTCAGGGTATATATGCCAGAGAGGATGTTTATGGGTTGATTGTTAATGAGGGCGATTCTGATGTTGAAATTGACCCCCCTTCTATTGCTGATCAAAAACAAAATGAGAAATCAAAAGATAAGGGTGGTCTTCGTTTAGTCTAACTAATTCTGTATTAAAATATATTTTTATTTCTTACACCTGATTAACAAAGGTATCAATTTTTTCAAATATTAGTATCTGTCTCTTATACACATCTCCGAGCCCACGAGACAGGCAGAAATCTC
>CAJXRW010000108.1 GCA_913060525.1 uncultured Gammaproteobacteria bacterium | reverse complement strand
ATCTACACAGAGTAGATCGTCGGCAGCGTCAGATGTGTATAAGAGACAGATACCGTAGCGAGGACGAATTTCATCCCTAAACTTTGTTTGGATCTGATATAAATTCAATGGTAATTGCTTATAGCTATTTAATTGATTCCGTGCGATATCAGTGATCACCTCTTCATGCGTTGGACCATAGCAAAAATCACGCTTATGTCTATCTTTAATCTTTAATAATTCAGGGCCGAATTTTTCCCATCTATCTGTTTCCTGAATTAATTCTGCTGGTAAAACACTTGGCATCCATAATTCAGATGCACCTGATTTGTTCATTTCTTCACGCACAATTTTTTCTACTTTTTGCAATACTCTTAAGCCAGTTGGTAACCAACTATATATGCCCGCTGCAACCTTACGAATTAACCCTGCACGTATCATTAGTTGATGACTAATTAATTCGGCATCGTTAGGCGCTTGCTTCTCTGTTGCTAATATGGTTTGTGAAACTCTCATGATTCTTTCGTCTTGATATAATAAGTTTGATTTAGTGTAACTTAAATTAATCACCTTTTCTATTCAAAGCAAATATACAAAAATTTGATAAACTTCTTTAAATAACACACTGAGAAATAACATTATGATTGATACACATGACGGGCAAAAAGTTTATAACCCCTGGGTATTAAGGATATATGATTTTTATGTCGTCTTTTTATCAAATAAATTTGTATGGGGCTGCCCCGCCAATAAACAGCTCGCCCAATATAAAGAGCTTATCAAAGAGAATCATTTAGATATTGGTGTTGGTAGCGGCTATTACTTATTTAAAACTTTAAACAACAATCAAAATAGTCATATTAAAATTGCGCTAATGGACTTAAATCAAAACAGTCTGCACTTTGCAGCCAAACGTATTAAAAATAATAATCCAACATTAATTAAAGCTGATATTATGAGACCGCTCTCTGAAGAAATATTAAGCAACCAATACGATTCAATTGGTTTAAATTTTTTATTACACTGCCTACCTGGCACTATGGAAGATAAGAACATTATATTTGAGAATATTTCTGAATTATTAAAGCCAAATGGTGTCTGCTTTGGCTCAACGATTATCAACGACTATAAAAATAAGAGAGCCAAAAAACTTGCGAATATTTATAATAAAAAAGGGATATTTTCTAATGATCAAGATACATATAAAGCACTTGAAAAAAACTTAAAACAATATTTTAAAATAGTCCAGCTTAAACAAGTTGGCAGTGTTGTATTATTTCAAGCTCAAAAATAATCACATACAAATCATAACTAAAAACTTTACCCTATAAATTAACTGCCACTTGTTATTTCACCAGACTTAATTTGTAACGCCGAGAAACAATTAGAAAATTCTGCTTTTGCTTCTTGAGTAAATTTTTGTCTATTTAATGGTGACAATGAAGTAGAATTTAATATTGAAGCTTTAAATACCACTGAGGATGTAGAAGAGATAGTACCTTGAGTGTCAATAGTAAACCCATTAATTATAGCTAACCCGATTTAGTTTGCTGTGTAACCTTATGGTTTATATAGTCATCTCCTAAAATTAGTTATATTCCATTTTATAAGTGTTAATATGAAAGCCTACAGCCAAGATCTCCGAGATAGAGTAATAATTTGTTATAGAGAAGGATCAAGAAACTTAACTCAGTTAGCAGCTCGTTTTAAAATTGGTTATGACACTATTCGCCGATGGGTAAAACGTTATAACGAAACATGTGATTATTCCTCAAGGCAAGGCAAAGTTGGTGGCAAGAAATATAAATTTTCTGACAAGCAAGCAGTCTTAGATTTTATTTCTTCTCATCCTGATGCTAGCGCATTAGAAATTAGAGATACAGTTGCTCCAGGATTACATATGAACACCTTTTATGATTCACTTTCAAGAATGAAAATTACATTTAAAAAAAGAGCCAAAATACAAAGAAAGAGATGAAACAAAACGACAAGCATTCCTGGGTACGCTTGATAGCTTAAAAGATAAATCTTTCGTGTATCTAGATGAAGTTGGAAATGATAATAATATGGTAATGCTACGAGGCTGGTCAGAACAAGGTTCTCGTAGTTATGCTGAACAAAGTGGCAGTCGATCAAAGCGCTTAAGTATAGTAGCAGGCTATGGCTATCAAAATAAGAAAATATACGCCCCCTTTGAATTCGAAGGTTATACCGATTCACACTTATTCAATGGATGGTTTGAGCACCATTTATGTCCTGAGTTGCCAAAACAGGCAGTAGTCATTATTCAAATGAACTACATGAAATTGCCCAAGAAGCGGGTGTAACATTGCTATACTTGCCACCATGTTCACCTGATTTAAATCCAATAGAAAAATTCTGGGCTAATTTTAAAAGAAACCTTAGGAAAGTGATAAAGAAGTACAAATTCTTCAAAGATGCAATTACGTTTGCATTCAATCAAACCAGTTCGGGTTAGCTATACTTATACCTATGTTATTGCATCTGGTTAATTTATATTAACTCTTTTTTACATTTCATTTAAAAATCATTCAAATTTATAGATTATTCTGATGGGTAAATATGTGATTAGCATATATTAAAAACATCAAGGATAAAATCATGAAAAAATTAGCATCATCAACCTCAACTTTTTTAGCAGATTTAGCATTAAGAGTTTCTTTGTTTATTGTATTTTTTGCAGGCGCTTACGAACAGTTATTCATTAAGGGTATTAAAGCATTCTCGTTGGCAAATGGATTACCAATATTTGTAGGTTATGTCACGGTTATTGCTGAGATACTCGCAGCCATCGGGATTATGGTTGGGTTATTTTTATTTTCAAAAGATCAAAAAGGACTTATAACCAGAATTAGCGGCGCATTAATTAGTGTAATTATGCTTGGAGCTATCATTATGCTCAAGTGGACAATTTTAGAGAAAGATATTTTTGTCGGCATTAATAGCATGCAAACTGAAATTCCGTTACTTGCGATGGGGTTGTATTACTTAATACTGGGTAACAAATCTAAAAATTAATACTGTCATACAGCTAAAAAAACTAATTTTGGAACAGGTTATTTTTCTTTTGGTATTCCCCAAAGCTTTTCTAATTCATAGAATTTACGCATTTCTTCAGTCATGACATGTACAATTGTGCCACCAAAATCAGCTAATACCCATTCTCCTGTATCCTCGCCCTCAACACCAATTATGCTAATATTGTTCTTCTTGGCTTCTTCTACTAAATGACGAGAAATTGAGCGTGCATGTTGTTTTGAAGTTGCTGTAGCAATTACCATATACTCAAACATTTCGGTTAGATGATCGACTTCCAGAGTAACAATTTCTTGTGCTTTTATATCGTCTATGGTCTCTATAATAAAATCTAGAAGCTGAGTTTCAGTTAATATATTGTGTTGTGCTTGTGTCATAAAATAACTCGGAAGTCAGAGATGGGTTACATATTCTATTGGTTTATCATCATTTCATCAAGGTATTTAAAATTGATTTTGTTTGATGGTCATATTGAATCATAAGATAACTTGTTTAGACTAAATGATTATATGTTTTTAACTGTATGTTTATGAAAATAATTCAGGCTGTAATTATAGGTATATTTATTTTTCTCGTGCCATTTTTAGCTTATATCTGGATGCTTGGTTACCCATTAAAAGTTGGTTATTACAGCATTTACATCTATACTTTTTTGGTTTTTTTATTGGTGTTATACCCATTGAGAAACGTTAATAAGGATAAAGAAATTATTTTTATAAGTTATTTTAAACAGCTGGGTAGAGATGTATATATAGCCTGTATTAATTCAGCCAAGTTTTTATATGATTGCTTACTTGCTTTATTGAGACCATTTACATTTTTTAGAAAACGCAAACAAAATCACATAAAGTAAGTATTACATTATTGATCCCATTTGGAAAATTGGTAGGTACATGGCAACCACCAATCCACCAACAAGCACACCCAAAATAACCATAATTAGTGGTTCTAGCAAGCTACTCAAACTATCAACTGCTAAATCAACTTCTTCCTCATATACTTCTGCAACTTTTGATAACATGTCATCCAAATTTCCAGACTCCTCACCTATACCAACCATTTGCACAACCATGTTTGGAAATTTACCAGTAGTAGTCATTGCTTCTTGTAAGCTAATGCCGCTTGCAATACTGTCTCGTATATTAAGTGTGGCATACTCATAGGTTAGGTTGCCCGTTGCACCAGAAACCGCCTTCAACGCTTCAATTAATGGCATTCCAGCGGTAAAGGTGGTGGATAATGTTCTTGCGAATCTCGCTAGGCAGGATTTATTAAATATCTTCCCAATAATGGGAAATTTAAGCATGATTTTATCCATAAACTCACGAAACTTTAAAGATCGTTTTTTTGCCTGAATAAAAGCAATAACGATAACTGTTATTAAGAATACAACTGCCCACCAATACTCTTTCATAAAGTCAGACATGTCCAATACCATTTGCGTAAAACCAGGTAAATCCGCACCAAAACTATCAAATAAATCTTTAAATGTTGGGACGACAAATATCAACAAGATTGCTGAAACTGCAAAAGCTGTAATTAAAACGGCTATAGGATAGGTGAGTGCCTTTTTTATTTTTTTCTTGATAGATTCAATTTTTTCTTTATAGGTTGCAATTCTATCAAGCATAATTTCAAGTGAGCCTGATTCTTCACCAGCATGAATTAAATTAACAAATAGGTCATCAAAATTTTTAGGGTGGTCGCGCAATGCTTGTGAAAAACTATAGCCGCTTTCTATTTTTGCTCGTAGACTACTCACTAAAGCTTTCATGCCAGTATGATCTGTTCCATTAATCATTATGGTTAAGGCTTGTATCATCGGCACACCAGCTTGCATCATTGTGGACATTTGCCTTGCGAATAATGCAACGTCAGATGGCCTGACTTTTTTAAGCCCAGTTCCAAATAATGGTTTAGGTTTTTTCTTAATCGTTGCATGCTGAACATTTTTTTTAAGTAACTGTGCACGAACATAGGCCATATTGGGCGCACTTGTTTCACCAGATATTTTATTTCCTTTTTTGTCTTTGGCCTTCCAAGTATAAATATTGAGTTTAACTTTTTGCTTCGTTTTTTTATCTGTGGCCATATTAATCGTTATCCTTAACCGTCACATTAAGCTCATCCAAAGTAGTAATGCCTTGCATGACTTTTAATAGCGCTGACTGACGAAGATTGTTAATGCCTTCTTCTTGTGCCTGATCAGCTATTTCAATCGCATTGCCACTTTTCATAATGATTTTTCGCATGGCTTTAGTAATTGGCATGACTTCATAAATCCCAATACGACCACGATAGCCATTGTTACATTTCTCACATCCAACTGCTTGATAAATTGTAAATTTTTCAGCTACCTGTTCATCACTAAAGCCTAGTTCTTTAAGACTTTCATGCGGAACTTCAATTTCGGTTTTACAAGAAGGGCATAGACGCTTCATGAGGCGTTGGGCGATAATTAAGATAATTGAGCTGGCAACGTTATAACTTTCAACTCCCATGCTTAATAAACGTGACAGTGTTTCGGGTGCACTATTGGTATGGAGTGTTGACAATACCAAGTGACCAGTTTGTGCAGCTTTTACAGCTATTTCAGCAGTTTCTAAATCACGTATCTCACCAACCATGATAATATCAGGATCTTGCCTTAAAAAAGATTTCAACGCTCGCGCAAATGTTAGACCTGTTTTGGGGTTGATATCAACCTGATTGACACCAGGTAAATTAATTTCCACTGGGTCTTCTGCGGTTGAAATATTTGACTCTTCGACATTTAGTAGCTCAAGACCTGTATACAGTGAAACAGTCTTACCGCTTCCCGTTGGCCCTGTAACCAAAATCATGCCTTGTTTTTGATTTAGTGCGTGTAAGTAAAGCTTTTTCTGATCAGGTTCATAGCCTAATTTATCTATACCCATTTTTGTTGAGCTTGGATCTAAAATCCTTAGTACAACTTTCTCTCCATAGAGAGTAGGGCAGGTGCTTACACGAAAATCAACGGTACTTTGTGCAGATATTTTCATTTTAAATCTGCCATCTTGAGGGACGCGTCTCTCAGCGATATCAATTCTAGACATGATCTTTAGGCGAGAGGTGATTTTAGGTGTAAGCGCTACGGGTGGGCTTGCAATTTCACTTAGTACGCCATCAATTCTAAATCGAACTCTATATCTATGCTCAAATGGCTCGAAATGAATATCTGAAGCATCACTTTGAATTGCATCCAGGATCACTTTGTTAATGAAAGAAACGATAGGGGCATCATCAATGTTTGGATCATCATCCTTAATATTCTCACCTTCAGCCACTAAATCTAAATCAATATCATCCAAATTATCAGCGCCAAACTCTTCCATTGCTCTTGAGGTTAATTTTTTAAGTGCGGAATCAATTACAGTTCTTAACTGTGTATCTGGTGCAAGGATCAGTTCAATGTCGACGTTATATCTAAACTGTAAATCTTTAAAAGCATTGACATTTAAAGGGTTAGAAACTGCTATGGTTAGTAGCTTGTCTCTTTTAAATATAGGCAAGACAGCATGCTTTCTCATACTATCCTCATGGAAAAAATCTTTTGCCAGGTCATCTAATTTAAATGCCGTGATATCAAGCATTCTTAAACCAAAAAACTCAGAAGTTTTTCTTAGGTAAGATTCTTCATTCATTAAGCGGCGAGAAGTCAGTGTGCCTACAATACTTTTTGTATGATCACGCGCAGCAATATCTATCGCTGTACGCACGTCTTCTTCTTTTGCCAATTTTTGTTCAACAATAAATGCAGAAATGCCATCTAGAGGTAACTGATTTTTACTATTTACCATAAGGTGTTATATAAAAAAACTATATGTAAAATAATAGCCTACGAGTGACGAAAATAAAAATTATCAGTAAGTTATTTACCCGAGCGTATTTAGGAACTGTCATTATCTGTTTAGTTTATTTAATTCCAGTTGGTGCGATTGGGAGATGGTCACTTAAAACCGACGGCAAAGCTTCGAGATATATGAAAATATACTATAACTCGCGCTCTGCCTACGTCCTGCGACTTGATCGCAGGATCCATAAATATAAGGGCTGTCTCTTATACACATCTGACGCTGCCGACGATCTACTCTGTGTA
>CAJXRW010000107.1 GCA_913060525.1 uncultured Gammaproteobacteria bacterium | reverse complement strand
CTACACAGAGTAGATCGTCGGCAGCGTCAGATGTGTATAAGAGACAGATACTAAATTTATAGCTATGGCTTCATCATTAGCTAGTATAATGGGGGATGTAAATAGATTTGAGTATTGTGCATCAAATAGCTATTTAGATTATTTGGCTAAAGATAATAAATATAAAGGTATTAAGCTATTAGCTGTTAATTGGCCTGGTTGGTCAGATATTGGCATGGTTAGAAATGCCGAAGGAAGTAAGCATTTCTATCAAAAAAATAAACTTCAAAGAGTACTGTCGAGTAATAGTTTTAATGCGAAACATGGTGCTGATTTATTTTGTAAGCTAATAAATAAAAATATTTCAAATCAAATAATTTTATCGAAACTGAATATACCTAAACTGTTGGAAAAGCTTTTTACTCGGATTGAGGATAGTAAGGAAGTAGATAGTGTAACGATCATGGAATCAAAATATACAGAACAAGAAGATAAGATTGCTAATATTTTTGGTCAAATATTAGGTGTTAATATAATATCATTAGAAGATGATTTTTTCCGTGTTGGAGGAAATAGCATTCTGGCAATTCAGTTGAGTCATCGGATTAGCCAGACATTTAATGTTCAGTTTAGTGTGGCAGATGTATTCCAACATAAACGCATTGTGCAGATTGCAAATTATATTACTGAAATTGCATCATCCCATCTTATTATTCCTCGTGCTGAACAGGGTGAATATGGATTATCCTCAGCGCAGTCCAGGTTATGGTTTATAGAGCAGTATGAAGGCGGGACGAATGCTTATCATATTCCATTGGTATTATCTTTATCTTCAGAGGTAGACCTTGAGTGCTTAAAACAGAGCTTACAATCGATTGTTGCTCGTCATGACGTGTTAAGGAGTGTATTTACCCAGAGCGAGTCAGGAGAAGATATTCAGGTTGTACAGGATGAGGCTTTGAAGATAGAAACAGTGGTCTGTAAAGAAGCTGAATTCACGACGTTAGTGACAGCGGGAATCAATACCCCTTTTGATTTAACCAAGTGTTACCCCATTCGAGTGGTGTTATATACGGTTGAGTTAGGTAAAGAAGCTAAAACAGCACATCGTTTATTGGTGAATATGCACCATATTGCCAGTGATGGTTGGAGTATTGATATTTTTGCGAAAGAGCTATTAGCCTATTACAGGCATTACCGTGAAGGTAAAGCGTTATCATTACCCCCGTTAAGTATTCAGTATAAAGATTTTGCAGTATGGCAGAGAGGCTATTTACAAGGAGAGGTATTATCAGAGCAATTAAGTTATTGGAAAGAACAGTTAAGGGGTTATGAGACCTTACAGTTACCGACAGATTATGCGCGCCCACCCCAAATAGATTATCGGGGCAGTCATATAGGCTTTAATTTAGGAGAAGATCTTTCTCAATCGCTAAGGACGATAGCAAAGAGAGAAGGTTGTAGTTTATATACGGTATTGTTATCTGGTTTTTATGTGTTGTTACATAAGCTGAGTGGTCAATGCGATATTGTGGTTGGGAGCCCGATAGCGAATCGTCATTATCGTCAATTAGAGGATTTGATTGGTTTTTTTGTGAATAGTCTGGCATTAAGGGAAAGTATTCAGGCGAATGATTCCTTATTGACGTTAATTAAGCAAGTACAGACGCATTTAGTTCAGGCGCAGCGCTATCAGGATATTCCGTTTGAGAAGTTAGTGGAAGCATTATCAGTAGAGAGGGACGCCTCTAGACATGCGATCTTTCAGGTGATGTTTGGGTTGCAGAGTTTTGGTTCACAGATAGAGACGGATTTATTTCATTGTTATGAATTAACTGCAGATCATTATGCGGTGAGTAAGTTTGATGTGGAATGTTTTTTGGATGATAGCCAAACAGCTATAACGGGGTCAATGAGTTATGCAATTAGCCTTTATCATTCAGAGACAATCCAGAGATTTATAGATGGTTATATTTATCTGCTTGAGCAGTTTGTTGAGCAGCAAGCTAAAGCGATTAAAGATTATACGTTATTGACTCAAGAACAATATCAAACAATCATCTACGATTGGAATAAGACAGATAAGGATTACCCGAAGGATAAGACGATTCAGGAATTATTCCAGAGACAAGTTGAGCAGACGCCTAACCACATAGCGTTGGTGTATGAAGATGAAACTCTGACATATAGAGAACTGAATGCACGTAGTAATCAGTTGGCCAGATATATACAAAAACAATACAAAGCTCACACCGCCCACAGTTTAAAGCCAGATCCGTTCATTGCCTTATGTTTAGAGCGCAGTCTGGAGATGGTGATTGCAATCATCGCGACCTTAAAGGCAGGTGGTGCGTATGTGCCGTTAGATCTGGATTATCCACCTGATCGCATTGAGTATATTTTAGCGGATACACAAGCAGTTTTGCTCATTACCCAGATTAAGCAGTTAGCTAAGTTACAACCAGTTACGGCAAACTTAGCCCATCCCCCCAGGTTATTAGCTATCAACGATAATCAGGTGCTAGAAGAGATTAATCAAGCATCCACAGCTAACTTGTCACCGCAAAGTAAAGCAACGGATCTGGCTTATGTGATTTATACATCAGGGACTACCGGCAAGCCTAAGGGGGTGATGGTTGAACAGGGGAATATTATTAGTTTAATCCACTCTGGTTTTATTGAAGTTAACCTTGATGATGGGTTTGTTTTTTTATCTTCACCTGTGTTTGACGCTGCTACCTTTGAGCTATATATGCCATTACTGAATGGAAGTAGATTAATTATTCCGAAAAATAGAAATGAACTAATTTCAAATAATGTGATCTTTAAAGAATTTATCCAAGAAAATGATATTAATATTTTATGGTTAACTAAAACCTTATTTGATCAGTTATATTTGCTTGATCATAATATTTATTCAACCCTTAAATATTGTATTGTTGGTGGAGAAGCTTTAGATGAACTGATCATCCATAAGTTGCTTCAACAAGCAGGCAATAAGCCTGGATATTTATTGAATGGTTATGGCCCAACTGAAAGCACGACATTTACCACGATATGTTTATTGAATGTATTGCCTAAGCAGCAGACTGTTTCAATAGGTAAAGCGATTGCAACTCGTAAAACCTACGTTTTAGATGCAAACAGACAATCGGTACCAATAGGAGTGATAGGGGAGTTGTACATAGGAGGAGCAGGACTGGCAAGAGGCTATCTTAATCAGCCGGAGTTAACGAAAGAACGTTTTATAGAGAACCCGTTTGCCAGTGAGTCAGATAGAGAGAAGGGTTATACCCGCCTGTATAAGACAGGTGACTTAGTCAGATGGTTGCCAGATGGTAACTTGGAATATATCGGTCGTAATGACTTTCAGGTTAAGTTAAGAGGTTATCGTATCGAGTTAGGGGAAATAGAGAGTCAGTTATCAAGTATAGACGGGGTCAGGCAAAGCTGTGTGTTAGTTAAAGAAAGAAAGAACCAGCAAGGGGAGAGTAAATACTTGGTAGGGTATTATATATTAGAACAACAAGCAGATAACGAATCAATTGCTACAGCAAGTCTGACTAAAGATGAGATACTATCGTTGTTATCAGAAAGGTTGCCAGAATATATGGTACCAAGTGTATTGGTGGAGATGGAAGCCTTTCCATTAACAGTGAACGGTAAGTTAGATAGAAGAGCGTTACCATATCCTGAGTTAGTAAATGTAGATAATTACATTGTACCGACAGGTAAACTTGAAGTTGAAGTTTGTAAGGCATTTGCATCTGTTCTTGGGTTAAATGTCAAAGATATCAGCACGTCTGCTAACTTCTTTAGGATTGGCGGTAATAGTATGCTAAGTATCCAGTTAAAACAAAAGTTAAATGAAATAGAAATATTTAAGCACATTAGTGTGGCAGATATTTTTACCTACAATACCGTTGCAAAGCTAGTTAATAGTGTAAAAGAGAAGGAAGAATATCACATACCAAATTTAACGACTGCTCACTCCCGTGAAATAGCAATAATTGGTACATCAGGTATATTTACAGGTTCCAATACCATTTCAGAGTTATGGGCATTATTGGAATCACACAACGAAGCACTAAAGTTTTTAAGTATAGAAGAATGTAGGGAGCTAGGTGTATCAGAAGAATTACTTAATCATTCAAATTATATTCCTGTATCGGGTAATGTGAAAGATATCGATTCATTTGATAGTGCCTTTTGGGGTATGTCTCCCAATGAAGCAAGGGTATTAGATCCTCAGATACGTAAGTTTATAGAACATTGCTGGTATGCATTAGAACAGAGTGGCTATGCTCAATCTAGAAAGGATAGTCTAATTGGCGTGTTTGCAGGAATGGGGTCAAGTGGTTATTTTTACGATCATATCTTAAATGGTGAAATTAAGGATGAGATCAACTTATGGGAGGCAAATGTTTCAAATGCCAAGGATGCATTAGCGACCAAAGTAGCCTATTTATTAGGTTTAACAGGACCGGCTGAATCAATTAATACTGCCTGCTCTACAGGGTTGGTATCTGTTGTTGATGCTTGTGATAAATTAGCAGCTAATAGATGTAATATGGCATTAGCAGGTGGGGTGTCATTATCTTTGCCAGATCAGGTTGGTTATGTCTATCAACCAGGAATGATATTATCTAAGGATGGGCACTGTAGGGCATTTGATAATGATGCCAGTGGAACAACAGTCGGCTCAGGTGTAGGCGTTGTTTTGCTTAAACGATTAGGCGATGCATTAAAAGATAAAGATAATATTTTAGGGGTAATTAAAGGCTATGCTACGAATAATGATGGTGATCGTAAGTCTAGCTATACAGCACCATCGGTATTAGGCCAAAGTGAATGTATTATATCAGCTCAAAAAATGGCGGGTGTGGATGTAAATGATATCGATTATGTGGAGTGCCATGGTACGGCAACGCCATTAGGAGACCCCATAGAAGTGCAGGCTTTAGGAGAAGCTTTTAAGCATAATGGTTTCAGTAGGGATGAAAAAGTTAAATTAGGGGCTATTAAAGCTAATATTGGTCATACAGATTCAGCCGCAGGAGTAGCTGGTCTCATCAAAGTAACTGAAATGTTTAGAAATAATTTGATTCCGGGTCAGCCTGATTTTAATCAGCCTAATCGAGAACTAAATATAGAAAACACACCGTTTGAGATAGCTAAAGAGAATAGCCCTTGGTTATCAAGTAATGCAAAACCACGGTTAGCAGGCGTCAGTGCCTTTGGTGTTGGTGGTACAAATGCCCATATCATAGTCAGTGATTTTTATCATGAAAAAATCAAGCAAGTGAATCAAGATGATAATCAGGCGTATATCATTCCGTTAACAGCTAAGAGCCGTAAATCATTATTAGCTTTTCAGAGCATATTGGCGCATTACTTAAAAGATAAGACGGAAATTTCATTAAAAGATTTAGCTTATACTTTGACCTATAGAAGAGAACTTTTTAATTATAGAAATAGTTTTGTCATAGAAAGTAAACAAGACCTGATAGATAAACTAAAATCAGAGAAAGATGCTATGGAGGTTCTCGAAGATAACATCGATACATTGGTATTTATGTTTCCTGGTCAAGGGTCACAGTATAAGGGTATGACGAAATCTCTATATCATAGTGATAATGAATATAAGGAGATAGTCGATAAGCTAATTGAAATATCGAATCAATATTTAGAAGTAGATATTAAAGAAGTTCTTTTTTCAGATGAAAATGAAATTGATATAAGTGAAACACAATACGCTCAAATCTGTTTATTTATTATAGAGTACAGCTTGGCTAAATACTTAAATCAATTAGGTATCCAGGCGCAGGCGTATATAGGTCATAGTATAGGAGAATATGTAGCAGCAACCTTATCGGGCGTATTTAGACTGGAGGATGCTGTAAAAATAGTTATATCCAGAGGTAGATACATGCAATCTATGCCTCGAGGGTCTATGTTATCTATTAATGCGAAGAGAGAAGCTATAGAAACTTTTATTAATCAGTATAACTGTGAGATAGCAGTGGTTAATGCTGATGATGCTATTGTTGCTTCTGGAGAAGACAAAGATATAGATAAGTTATATTCTGACTTAAGTCAAAAGGGTATTTTATCAATTAAGTTAAATACTTCGCATGCCTATCACTCCAGATTAATGCAAGCAGCATCAGATAAATTGATAGAAGTATTTAAAGAGGTAAAGTTAAACAAACCTAAATTTTCTATCATATCTAATCTGACTGGAGAGATGGTTACTGATGAAATTATAAATCCAAACTATTGGCAGAACCAACTAAGAAATACGGTAGAGTTTGCCAAGGGAATAGATACACTGGTAAATAAATATAATACTAAGGTAGCCTTTGTAGAAGTAGGTCCCGGTAGAGGATTGTGCTCATTTATAGAGAAACAACATAAGACGAAATCAGTACAAAAAATACAGTTACTGCCTTCGGATAGGCAAAAAAAAGATTGGGATATCAGCTCAAAGTCATTGCTGGAAGCAAAACTGTGGGAGAATGGTTTATACGCAAGCATTAATTCAAATATAAATAATGATGCTGATGTCATAACGGACCTGCCGGTATATCAATTTGATTCTCAGAAATGTTGGATTGAAAAAAGTAAGGCTTTTAATAAAGATGAATTATCGATATTGCCTAAAGATGAATGGTATAGCACCACTAAATGGATACTGGAGGAAGAGCTTGATAATGAGAGATATAAAATTTCAAATGCTTTAGTATTTATTAAACAGGATTCAGATAAGAAACTATTTGAGGGGATATCTGATAATTTGATTTTTATTAAGTTAGATGAAAAAGTAAGAGAGTTTAATATAAATAATAATAATATTACTATAAATCTTACAGAGGAGTCTCATTACCAAGAATTAATAAAGCATATAAGGGATGTTAATAATGTTTTCCATGTAGCTAGTACTTGTAGTTATAAAACATTAAATAGTGGCTTATCATATGGGCTTTATTCATTATTCTTGATAAAAAAACATTTACTAAGAAATCTTTCTTTTGAGAGATTAATTATTCTAACTAAAGGATTGTTTAATTTAACTGATGAAGATTATATATCACCAAATAATG
The DNA here is from genome assembly GCA_913060525.1 of uncultured Gammaproteobacteria bacterium. Lineage (GTDB taxonomy): Bacteria > Pseudomonadota > Gammaproteobacteria > Francisellales > Francisellaceae > CAJXRW01. The sequence continues at coordinate 94 of CAJXRW010000107.1, read as the reverse complement.
GTGCTTTAGTTGGAGCTATAAGAAATATAAATCACGAGTATCCAGATCTGTCTCTTATACACATCTCCGAGCCCACGAGACAGGCAGAAATCTC
>CAJXRW010000106.1 GCA_913060525.1 uncultured Gammaproteobacteria bacterium | reverse complement strand
GGGCTCGGAGATGTGTATAAGAGACAGAACGTATACAGCGCTATAAACAAGGGTGAAAAAATAGAACCAACGGAAAGAAGGAAGTTGCGATAGTTTATTCTTTTTGCCCTCGGACCAATTGAGCAGCAAAATAACGCCCATAAATGCAACTGAGAAAAACGAATAGCCTAAGTCAGGCACGCTAGAGCCCCACCAACGGTTTTGCGGATTAAAAAAGTAGATAACTTGGTAGAGAACAAACCCAAAAATAGCAGCGTGACGAAATGATAAGATAAAGCTACTGATAAAACTGCTTATAAAGAGTAAGACACTGATCATTTTTTACCTGGCTAACAAAATTGAGTTATGAATATATGCTTTGGCATGGCATTCAGTTTAATTTTCGGGCATAAAGTACTGATATACTCTAGCTAATGTATCTTGACATTAAATGGTTTCTAAATGAATGGATTGTTAAAAAACTTGGTAGGTAAGATTTACCTCATCAGCGTTATGTTGTTTGTTGCTTTGCAAAACCATGCACAAGACGCCCCGAAATTGCCATTATTTACACTTAACCAAGAAACGGTTGAGTATGTGGGTGGCTTCAGGATCCCATTATCTACAAAAGGTGAGTCTAGAATTGCATTTTCGCAAGGTGTGTTTACCTTGCGCCAGAATCAAGATTCGTTTTTTATTGTTGGTCACGCGCATCACCAAGCAATTGCCGAGTTAGCGATCCCTGTATTAAGCAAGTCTAAAACGATATCCGAGTGGAATTTTGCAACATTCAAACAGCCTTTTAGTTCGGTCATTTCTAGAGCTAGCTCAGGTAATCCCCAAAAGATAGACCGAATTACCGGTATGAAAGAAATTGAACATCAGTTAATCGTGAATGGTATGGAATTTTACGATGCCGACGCGAATGTTCGCGATACGACTCTGATTGTCAGGGATGCGGATCAACTGGTTAGTAGTAAAATTGACGGTTTTTTTCAGTTACAGGGGGCTGCGCATGCCGCCGGTTGGATCAGTGAGATCCCTAAGGTTTGGCAGAAAGCACTGGGCTCTGAATACCTTGTTGGCAACGCCAGTACACTAGCGATTAACTCGCGTCTGAGTATTGGGCCAAGTGCCTTTTCAGCACAATTTTTTGGGGTGCTAAATGGGGCAGAAGAATCAGGGTTAATATTAACAAACGGTTTAATGGACTTTAGCCTTAAGCAACCTATCGCCCCAGACCAATACAATAAGTCACTAAAGAACAACATTTGGACCGAGTTGTCAGCAGCGCATTACGGCTTCATTATTCCAAATACCTCTAGCTATCTTGTGGTTGGTAAATCAGGGGGACATAACTCTGGTATTGGATACAAAATAACCCAAGATAATGGCAGGGAATGTGGTGGCCCCTGTTCGGTTAAAGCAGAGGACAACTATAATTATTTTTGGTTATTTGATGTCGCTGATTTTGTCTCTGTAAAAGCAGGAGAAAAGCAGCCGTATCAACCTCGACCATACCAGTTCGGTTTTTTCGACACAGTTAACACTAGCTCATATATCATAGGTGCTGATTACCACAAGGATACAGGGTTACTTTATGTCGTATATTCTCGTGAAGACAAGTATCAAAGTCAGTACGAAGCGGCTCCTGTCGTTCGAGTCTATAAAATTCGAGGAAAATAATTTCAAAGTGTTAACGATAGAGCCAATTATATTTTTAATAGGCCACGCAAGCTCATGTTAAATAGAGCAGTATATTGTTAAAGTTTTTGGGATATAGCATTGCTTATGAGAGAATGTTGAACAAAAGAACTCTGACGCAAAATAAAGTTGAAGAGGGTATAACTCGACGAGAATGAGCGAATGTTCTCGCTGTAAAACTATTATAAAGCAAGAAGTTAAAATCGCTGATTATGAAAATTGTTGTTCTATCGCATCGTGTTCCTTTTCCCGCTAACAAAGGGGAAAAAATTCGCACCTATAATCAACTCAAATTTCTAGCATCTAAGGGGCATGAGCTACACTTATTCTCGCCTTACGATTCAGATGATGAACTAGAATATTTTTCCTCGTTAGAAAGCACCGTTTGCCGCTCCGCGTTATCATTTAAAAATAACAACAAGTCTTGGCGAATGTTTACGGGGCTGTTTTCAGGTCGAGCCATGAGCATGGCGAACTTCTATTTAGTGACAATGCAAAACGCATTAAACAATTTTCTATCACATAACGTGGTTGATGCCATCGTCTGTACTGCGTCTTCTATGGCTGAGTATATTTTGTGCAATCCAACTATTCAGGCGTTTGAGAAGAAGCCACTCCTAATTATGGATTTTATGGATGTTGATTCGGATAAATGGCGACAGTACGCTAGAAGCAGCGGATTCCCTATGTCCTGGGTTTATCTTCGTGAGCATAGAATTGTTGCGCAATATGAACGTGAAATATCTGAACGTTTTGATGTTTGTTATTTGATTGCTAAGGCAGAAGTAGAGTTATTCAGTAAACAGGTAATTTCCAGTGATAAGGTAAAAGTATTAGGGAATGGGTTAGATACCGAGAGTTTCTATCCGCCTTCTTCAAAATCACCAGACTCATCGCAAGTGCTCCTTTTTACTGGCGTAATGGACTATAAGCCAAATGTCGATGCAGTAATTTGGTTTGTTGAGAATTGTTGGACAGCCATTCTTTTAAAGTATCCTGATGCTCGTTTTATTATTGCAGGGATGAACCCTAGTAAAGAGGTAACTGAACTGGAATCCGTGCCAGGGATAGAGGTCACTGGGTTTGTTGATGATATTTTACCTTATTATCAAATGGCTAATGTTTTTGTTGCGCCATTTCGTCTTGCTCGTGGCGTACAAAACAAAGTGCTTCAAGCATTCTCCTGCGCACTTCCTGTTGTTGCCACACCGATGGGGGCGGAAGGTATTAATTGCGCAGGGGGGGAGCATATCTGTCTCGCTACAGACGCCCGAGAATTTATTGATAGCGTTATTTATTTATTGGAAAATAAGCAGGAAGCTGAGTTGCTGGGCCGAAATGCGCTTAAGTTAGTTATAAATGAATATTCTTGGGAGGGGCAACTTAGCCCATTACTTGAGTATTTACCTGAGATTGAGGAGAACTATGAAGAAGGTAGTTAAGTCTCTGGTGTTTATTCTGAGCGCATTATTAATACTACCGGTTACGCTTATTTATTTTATTATTCGTCCCTTAATAGGAGAGGACGTTGCACTGACCAGTTGTAGCCAATTTTTGAGCCTCTTACCTGGAAAATCTAGCGTATACTTGAGAGCCGGTTTTTACCGATTTGCTCTTACACATTGTAGCCCAGACGCCGTTATCTCTTTTTTAGTACTATTTTCGCAGCAAGATACGGAGGTAGGGAGTGGAGTCTATATTGGGCCGCAATCTAATATAGGACGCTGTAAAATAGGTAATAACTCTCTTATTGGGAGTAGTGTTCATGTCATGAGCGGCAAAGGGCAGCATGATTTTAGTGATTTAGACGTTCCTATAAAAGAACAAGGTGGGACTTTTGAAAAAATTGTCATTGGTCAAAATTGCTGGGTTGGCAATGGCGCTATGATTATGGCTAATATCGGTGCTAACTGCGTAGTGGGGGCTGGTTCAGTGGTGATAGATGATATACCGGAAAATGCCATCGTGGCGGGCAATCCTGCTCGAGTTATAAAAGTAAGATCATAATGAGCCAATAAGTAATGAAGACGAGGTAGTATTTTTACTCGCGAATAAATTTTTTGGGGCGATACTTTACAAACACGATAAATGCACAATGTTAGGTTTGCTATTTTCATATTTCACGTAGAGGCAGTGTTTTTAAGTTATGTTTAATTCAATTAGGCTATTTTTTAGGTACGAGATAAAGACTAAGTTCTTTGAAGTGCTGAAATATGATTATCAATTTATTAAGTTTCCTCTTACTTTTTTTCTACTCGTTAAGTTTTTATTAAATTATCAGCAGAAAAAATATCTGCTGTCCATTGAGACATTATCTAAGTTGTATCGCTCAGGCTGGGCTGGGAGCAAGGGGTCTGTTATTTATATTGCGAAGAAAATGTTTTCCAATCCGAATTCGGATTTCAAGGCACGCTTGCTGGCGCAATTGGTATCACAAGTGGTACCGTTGGAAAATACAAAGCATTTTTTTGCTGATCCCGCTGAGTTATTCGTGGGTGTATGTATTGTTTTACGAAGAAAAAGCCTGGCTAGAAAGGGGATTTTGTTAATTAAATACAGTTACTATTTTCCACTCATGTTTAAATTGTTTGATATGCAGGAGGTTGCGAAAAATTACCATATTGTATTAGAGCCTAGTTGGGCCGGAACTTGCGATCCTGGAATATTAGCCTACGCAACCTTAAATGAGCCTGTTTTCGTAATGTCTTACGAGTCTCGAGACTCAGCGTTTATCAATGCAATATCTACCGGACTAAAAGCTGTGAAATTAAGTTCTAATTGGTGGGTTGACCATCGAAAATTTCATTATGACATTGAAAAGAAAAGGGATATTGACATCATTGTTATATCTGCTTGGGCTAGCTTTAAGCGTCACTATTTTATATTTAAAGCTCTTAAGCAACTCAAAAAAGTACGTCCTAATTTAACGGTTTCTCTGGTAGGTTACCCAGGAGATATGACGATGTCACAGGTGCAATTGTTGGCCCAAAGGATGGGGGTACTAGACATATTAACTTTTTATGAGTGGATAGAGCCGGAAGAGGTGAGCTGCCTGCTGCAACGTGCAAAAGTTAATTTACTCTGGTCTCGATTTGAGGGACTCAATAGGTCTATTATTGAAGGGATGTTCTGCAATGTGCCCTGTATATTGCGAGAAGGCTTTAATTATGGCGACAAATACCCCTATATCAATAGAGATACAGGCGATTTTTCTTCTGAATCACGCCTTCCTGAAAACTTGCATAATATGATCGAAACCTATGATCAGTTTGCACCACGACAGTATGTGCTGAATAATCATACTTGCTTAAAAGCAACTGAAATTCTATCGAGAGAAATAACTCGATTTGATAGAGATTCAAACGAACAAGCAGAAGATGTAGACGTTAAAATAAATGCATTACATGGTATGGATTATTTTCATTCTGGTAGTAGAACAAAGTTTAATCAGGACGAACGCTTCATACTTAATTTGTTAAGGTAGGAAACTTATTTTGAAAATTGCATTTGGGCCTATGGTTGGTTTACCGTCGACTGATTGGGTTGGGAAAGACATTGCGGATTTTTTAGTAAAAAATCATGAAATAATATACTTTGATTCTTTCCACGCTAATGTCGAGACAGATGTTATTTTTATTATAAAATTGATGCCACCACTTGACTGGATCATTAAGTTAAAAAAAAGTAACGTAAAACTCATATATATACCTGTTGATCACTTTTATCGTCCAGAAATACTCATCCGCGACAAGGTTAAGGTAGCCTGCTTCGACTCTATAGCTGTCCACAACCTTCGGCTTGGGGAACTACTATCACCCTTTGCTAGTGAAGTATTTGAAATTGATCACTATTTAAAATATAGCGTTGAAAAAACTAATCATTACAAAAAGGAAGGTTTTATCCTATGGATTGGTCATATTGAGTATATACCTCCGCTGCTTCAATCTATTTCTGTTAAACCATTCCCACACCCTATTAAGCTTCTCGTTGATTTAGAGAATATTGAGACTAAGCGGATTTTTTTGCAAAAAATATTAGCTAAAAACGGTCTTCAGTTTACTCTAGAAAAGTTGGATGATGATAGGTACAAGTTAAATGGATATATATTGGAACAATGGAGCGCCGTCAAGCAGCGAAATTATTTACAATTATGCAAGGCTGCGTTTGATACAAAGGGGGATAATTTTGCGCATAACTTAAAGCCGCCTACAAAAGCGCAAAAATATATTTATAATCAAATTCCATTTGCGATAGATGAACACGCTTATGCGAAAAGTTACTTTTCAGAAAGAGGACTTACTATTCCGTCGATTGAAGAGCACGAACGATGGTTTTCAGAAGAGTATTTTGATGAAATTAAGCTATTTGTTGAAAGTAATATCTTAAGTCAAAAGTTAGAATATGTGGCTAATTCATATATAGACATTGTTAATAAAACGACTATTAAGCCCATTAAAAATAGTATCATTAATCTCATTTTAAAAAATATATACTACAAAGTAAGTTATTTGTTAAGGCGGCTGTTCTCGCAACTTCAGTTTGGTTCCTAGATTAGTTTGTATTGGAAATAAATTCATAGAATCGGCTGGTAGTTCATTTTTAACAGTCGCGAGAAAAAGAGTGTGTTTTTGAGCAATTGAAAAAAGTTCAACAAGTTATTTGACGATATAGGGTTGTCGTTAATTTATACTCTCTTTTTGGGAGTAAAGCATACATATCAGAGCCTCCATATACCCACGTAAATAATAATTTCTCACCTAGTGTTGTGTAACTATATTATGACTCCATTTTGTTATAGGCTATTCACAACGATATATAAGCATAACCTAGTAGCTAAATGAAAAAATTCCTTATTTTGTATGGTGCATATGATAGATATAACTATGGCGATAATTTGATGCCTGTTATTTTTAATATGTTCATCGAAAAGTATTATCCTAATATTTTACACGACTATTCAATTAAGTACGTATCCATTGGTAATTCTGATTTATCGCAGTACGATTGCCCTCAAACTGAGAAAATGAATGACATTACGTCTAGTGCTCCTGCTGGCTCTCTACTGGTAGTAGTGGGGGGAGAGGTGCTTTGCGCATCTAACCTAACTCTGCTGATGCATGTACAAAAAACTCCAATAGCTTATAAAGTTCTTGATAGTGCTCGATTTCTGTTTCGCCGTTATCTTTCTGTTGTAACCAAACGCTTTTATGGAACTAGATGGGAGTTCCCATACATACCACCGAAGAGAGAATTTTCAAACAATATAAAGATAGCTTACAGTACTGTGGGTGGTGGAATCTCGACACTACCTCCAAGGGTTAAAGAGCTTGTTGCTGCGCGACTGCGCTCAGCGGACTATTTTTCGGTGCGAGATAATAGAACTTTATCCGATGTATCCAAGGAAGTTGGCAATGTTAAACTATATCCAGATTCTGTTTTACTAATACCTGCGCCTGTCTCTTATACACATCTCCGAGCCCACGAGACAGGCAGAAATCTC
>CAJXRW010000105.1 GCA_913060525.1 uncultured Gammaproteobacteria bacterium | reverse complement strand
CTACACAGAGTAGATCGTCGGCAGCGTCAGATGTGTATAAGAGACAGATGTAAAAGTGATTCACGCAAATGGCGATTCTCAATATAAATTGAATTGTTTACACTGTGTATAAGCGTTGAACAATAAGGTTGAACGCTCTAAATATCAATAAACTGGAAGGAGATTATTTATGAAAAAGCTAATTACAGCTGTTGCAATTATTGCGGGCACATTGGTAACACCAGCGTTGTATGCATATACATTAACTGTACATAATAATTCTGACTATACCGTGGGTCTTTATAATGGTGCAACAGGTTATGATAATACAGTTACACCACACGCAACGAAAGAGTTTAACTTATCAGATGGTGATAATTTCCAAGTATATTATAATGCGCCTTGGGGGAGTGGTTATATCAAAGACTATCTTGGGGGTGTCTCAAGAGATGGTAATGCTGGATATATGTCATTGACTTTGCAGCAACCAGGTCAACCAGTAAATTGGTATGAATCTAACGTGACTGTTGGTAATACAAATTTTGGAAGTTCTGAGTTAAAGCATTGGCCAGATGCAGCTTCTATACCTGGTTGTAATAACCAAAGCTGGGGAACAACTTGCTCTGCAGCTGGTGATTCAGGTTCTATTACTCTGTCAAATTAAGGCTTCTATCAAGGGGCGGTTAAGACTGGGGCAAGCTTGAAAAATGTAATATGCATAAATCTTGCCCCAAATCTCATAGTGATAAATAAAAAATAGGTTGAGTCTCAAGAAAACGATGATGAAAGCCCTTTCCCCACAAATTTATAAAGACCAGCAAAATTAATATGCTGCCACGCAACTGGAGATATTCTACCCATTATTTCTTTTGCTTTATCCTCTCCTAGCTTGATTAACAATTCTTCATAAACATTTGAAAGCAGTATCGCATTATATGCATTGAGTATTGTGCTGTAAGACAAGAAAAAGAAGGCTGTCAGAAAATATTTTCAGAAGTAGCTAAAGGGACAAAAGCAGATAAATTCCAATGGTTGAAATTACTTGATGAAATATCATCAGGTGATACGCTTGCCGTATGGAAATTTGATCGAATGGGAAGATCGTTACATCATCTAATTCAAGTGGTTAATGATTTACTCGAAAAAGAAATTGGAATTATTAGTTTAAATGATCCTATTGATACCACAACAATTCAGGGTAAATTAATGCTTAATATATTTGCTTCATTGGCAGAGTTTGAAAAAGACTTAATTCGTGAACGAACAATGGCTGGTCTAAAATCAGCTAGATCAAGAGGTAAAATGGGTGGTCGCCCCAAAGGACTATCAGATGGAGCAATTAAAAAAGCTTGTGTGGCTGAAGCTTTATATAACCAAAAAGAGTTTTTAACAGAAGAAATCGCTAAGCAGTTGAATATTTCTAGGACGACTCTGTACAGCTATTTAAAATATCGAAATGTAAAAATTGGGAGCACAGTAAATACAGATTTAAAACAAGGTTAGAAAATGATAAGTAATGATACCGTCCGTAAACTAATTGCTGAACAATTTCCAAAATGGGCACATTTGGAAGTTAAGCCAGTTAAAGCTAACGGAATAGATAATATTACTTTCCATTTAGGTGATCAGATGCTGATCCGTTTGCCAAGCGCTAAAGAATATGAGGCACAAGTTGGTAAAGAGCAATTATGGCTACCAAAACTCGCTTCCCAATTATCAATCCAAATTCCTGTACCACTAGCTCAAGGCAATCCATCTAGATATTATCCTTGGAATTGGTCTATTTACCAATGGATCAATGGTAGTAGTGCAAATCTATTAAACATAGATGATGACGGTTTAGTTGGTATAGCTAATCAACTTGCTCAATTCTTATATGAACTTCATGAAATTAATTCTGGTGGTGCTCCCATTGCAGGTAAACATAATTATTTCCGAGGCGGTCATCCATCTATTTATGACAGCTGTATTCGAACGAGCCTCACTAAATTACAAGGCATAATCGATTCCAAAAAAGTTCAGGCTGTCTGGGAAAAGGCCATCAGTACTAAATGGCAGCACCAAGATGTCTGGATACATGGAGACTTAGCTAGTGGAAACATCTTAATAAGGGATAATACATTAGAAGCTATAATTGACTTTGGATGTATGGGTGTTGGAGATCCTGCTTGTGATTTGGTTATAGCTTGGACATTGCTTAAAGGGGATAGTCGAGGTTATTTTAAATCAAATACAAGGTTGGATGACGATACTTGGGATCGAGCTCGCGGATGGGCATTATGGAAATCTTGTTTTGAGTTGGCTAATTCAACTAATAGAAATAGTCTAACTGCTATTAAGAATTTGTATGTTATTAATGAGGTTTTAAATGAGTGCTAAATTAAGTTTAATTAATACTGATCTGCATAAAACAGAGTGTAAAAAACCTTGGGAAAAACAAAACATATCATCACACCTAGAAGCCAGGAAGATTATTAATGTAAATTTCCCAGAATTAAAAATAGATCAAGTTAATTTATTAGGTGAAGGTTGGGATAATACAACATGGCTTGTTAATGGCCATCTGTGCTTTAGATTTCCTAAGCATGAAGAAGCTGCAACTCTGTTGCTGAATGAAATTAAAGTCTTATCGCAAAGTTTAGAATTAAATCTAAATATTCCGTCCCCAGGGCATATTTGTATGTCACCGAAACAATTTGAGTATCCTTTTTATGCGCATAGCTTTATAGATGGAATCACTGCTGATAAAGCTAATTTGAGTCCTATCGAGAGGTCTTGCATAGCAAAACCACTAGCTATTTTCTTAAAAAAATTACACACATACCCTATTGATAGCTGCTTAACTGAAGGTATTAATTATGATCAAATTGGAAGGTTAGATGTAAAACCAAGATTTGCACAAGTTAAAGACCGTTTGGAATATTTGTATAAACATAAAGTTTTCACTAATTCTTTTGAAATGGTAGACATTTATGAGCAACACATAAACACCATAATCCCCAAACACTTTGTTTTGGGGCATGGTGATCTGTATGCCAAGCATTTAATTATCAGTAAAGCGAAAGAATTAGTTGGAGTTATAGATTGGGGTGATTCAGAACTATTGCATCCCGCAGTTGATTTGGCAATTGTATATCAATTTTTACCTAAAGAAGCACATCAAAAGTTTTGGGATATTTATGGCACAGTAGACTCTAATTCCCTTGAATTGGCAAAATTGCGCGCAATTTATAGTTCCGTTACAATTAGTTGGTACGCTCATCAGGTTCAAGATACATCATTGATGAAAGAGGGAATTCTTAGCTTACGAATGATACTTAAAAGCTTACAATGAGTGATATTAGGTTTGTGGTAACAGTTTTGCTTACTTTAAAAGCATTTAAATTTCAAAAAACCGAAAAAATGGAGGGCTCTGCAATAAACTCCATAAACTGGATAAGAATTTTTTAGTTTGCCTTAAGGTATTTGCTTGTTGATTATTACTTAATTTATCCGCTTTCGTTAATAAAACATGTATCAGCTTCTGTATATCAATTGCATATTGAATCATAATTTCATCAGATTCTTTTAAATCGTGGCGAATATCACAATAAGATAATGTCTTTTACGATAGTGGAATTTCAGAAAATAAAAAATCAACAGGCGCAAGGTGAGTTAGTTATTTTGAATGCTAAAAAATAGGATAAAAAAACATTTTTTAATAACTATTAAATGCTCACCATAAAATATCTTACATATCATATAGATATTCACCATAGGCAAAATAAATAAAATGTTGTATTTTAGGTATCTCATGCTTCATAAACAAAAAGGAATTTGTATGTCTGAAGATAGTAATAAAATATCTGGAAATCCTTCTAATTTACAAGAAAGTATGTGTGCTACAGAACATTATCTGCATACAGCAGGAATACACGACTTAATGACAAAAGAAGAAGAGATAGAATGTGCACGAGCCTGTCAGAATGGTAGTAGGGCAGCATTCAATAAAATGGTTGAGAAAAATTTACGCTTAGTTATTAAGGTAGCAAAACCATACAAGCCCAAAGGTGCCATGACATTTTTAGATTTGGTTGCTGAAGGAAACTTGGGTTTGATACGTGCAGTGGAAGGTTTCAATCCTGATTTGGGCTGGCGTTTTTCAACTTATGCCGTGTGGTGGATTAGGCAAAGTATCGAAAGAGCAATCATGAATCATAATCGTACTATTCGAATTCCAGTACATGTTTTAAAAGATTTAAACACTTATAATAAAGCCGTTAGCCAGCTCACGGAAGAAATTGGGCAAACGCCAAGTCCTGAAGCAGTTGCTGAATTCTTAGATCGTCCGATTGAAGATATTCGTTTTTTAATTAATCAAACCAAAGACTCATGTTCATTAGATGAGCTTACAGAGGTACATGATAATATTTATACCCATTCAATTTCTGATGATAATACCCAAACACCAGTTAGTATGGCTGAAGAGTCAAGTGTAAAAAAACTGATTAATCAGTGGTTAGATATTCTGAATGAAAATCAGAAAAAAGTTCTCATGATGAGATATGGGTTAAATGGCTATGATACTCACTCACTGGATGAATGTGGAAGGGAGCTTAAAGTCAGTCGTGAAAGGTGTCGACAAATTCAATTTGATGCGCTTAAAAAAATTCATCAACACGTTGCTAATTCTGAAATAGCAGCTTAGTTGTTAAACCAATTAAAAAAGTAGTTCACTCTGAATGTTAATTCTAATGGCATCGAAGCTTTTGATTTAGACAGTTCAAAAAGTCCATAACGATTAATATTTTTTCTGAAACATTGTTTTGGTTGCTTGGCATTGTTCCAAACTCTTTTATCATCAGTGGTAACAGCACAATAATTTTAAATATTAGCCTTTCCTAGTGCGTTATGTAGTTGCTGAAATACTTTTGTAGGGGTGAGATTCATCACTTGCTAATATCTAATGGCTTTTGCCTGGTCGAAATAAATGTACGTTCGACCTTCCTGTTCAAGTGATTTGGTCTGTAATTGAATGGTAAATTTATTTTTATTAGGGATCACATCTTTACCGTTTGGACTTGTCGCTTTTTCAAAAGTTAGCCCTTTGGCTGGTTCTTTAGGTTGGTAAATTTGATAGGTAATATTTCTTGATACATTATCGTTATGATCTACAAGCGATTCGTATAAGATGCGACCATCCGTGTTTGGAAGCTCAAGTCCGAGTATATAGGCTATAGTGGGTGCAACATCAACATTGCCAGTGGGTAAATAGTTTGTGTGATTTTTTTTAAAACTTGGGCCATATGCTATTAATGTGTTGTGTACATCAATTGGACTGAACGTACCATGCATACCTCGGTTATTACCACCATTATTAAATTCTGTGCCAGGGTAACCTTTTATTCTTGCTTGTTCATCAAAATTACTCCCGACAATAATATCTGGGTTCCTATGATGTTTGTTTTCTAAATTGACTAAAGATAATGGCAGGGTTCCATCCAATTCTCCATACTGAGAATCAATAAAAATAGCACCAAACTCTTCTCGTGATTGGAAAAATGTAACCAATTTCTGAGCTAATTTTTTATCATGGCTGGGAATGTAAACATAAGTGCTTCCGCCATTAACCGCTAACACAATTCCATCTTTTGGAATACTTTCTGGAACATAATATGCGGGTGTTGTATATCTTGCATTCGGGAATCCACACACATCACCTGTGGCATCAATTTTTGTTGGGTAAATATAAGATCCATCTGTAAGCACACCTGAAAGAACAGGGTCAAGCTGACATCCATTTCCATCATAAGCTTTAAAGCCAGCTCGATTAAGTAAGTCAGCAGGTCGGTAATATCCTGAAACAGAATAACCGTCGACATTATCTATATTACCAATCGTATTTGTTTTATCGTTTATTTCCCTTAACGGAAAATCATTTATTGCGCCAGATACATTGCTATGTCCATGATCTGAAACCACGATTAAATTGGTGTTTTCCCAAGTGCCATTTTGTTTCAAATTATCAATTAAATTACCAAGCAACTTATCTTGGTTTGCCAGAGCATTATAATATGCTTTTGAACCAACCCCATATCTGTGTTCGGTGGTATCTGGATTCCTTAACCAAACAACGCTCAATGTTGGGTTGGCATAAGGAATTACTTTGGTTAAATAGCTTTTCATTAGGTAATTTGTGTCTGCATTAAATGGTGAAATTACACCTGAATCAGGGTTCGGCGTAACACCGTCATTTAATACAAATATTTTACCATATCCCGTTGGATTGCCATTATTCTTGTTCAAATCGAAATGTGAATAACTATACATCGTCTCTTTTGGGAGCGGGTAGTTATCCTTTTTAAGTTGCATAGCAAACTCTTCAGGGAATACATGTTCTTCATCAAAAATAATGCCAGTAGCTTTATAATCTTGAATAAAAGCCGCTCCTGCCTTACCAACCGTTGCAGTGGAAATATTCGCTTCATGAGCTTTTTCAAACAATGTGAATACTTCTAATAAGGGTTCTTCATGGTCTAAATCGCCTAGAATTTTATAATCCTGTGTATAGACAGGTTGGTGAAAATTAACAGCTTGATTAACTGAATTAACGCCTTTGGCTTTTGGGTTCCACAAGGTATTACCAAAAAAACCAGACTTTCCTGAAAAATCTCCAGTTGCAAAGGTGGCTGCATTCATCATGGTGAAAGTGGGGTAGCTTGAATGGTTATCATTAAACCATACGCCTGCTTTTGATAACGCATATAAGTTTGGCGTGCTTTGCTGGCTTACTGAATCGGGACGTAGACCATCCCAAACAAATAAGATTACATTGGAAGATATTTTGTTAGGTTTTTTCTGGTTATCAATATCTGATGCTTCAATATTCCAAGCAGGAATAACAGACATTAATATGACTAATTTAGTTATATTCTTTTTAAACATGTGTGATTATGATGGGGTGTTCTTAATAAAAATTGTAAATGATTATTATTGGTTTGTAATGAGCGTGATAGTGTATTAAACGTACTAACTTAATAAGTTTATTATTTGTACCTTTTATTTATTTCTATTTAAATAGCTTTTAGCAAATAAATTGTTTTGTGATGAACCCATTACATGTGTTTGATCAAATAAATTCTTTGAGGAAAATTGTTTCGTAAATATTTTTCTTCTACTGGGTTTTATTTGGTCTATCTCTGTCTCTTATACACATCTCCGAGCCCACGAGACAGGCAGAAATCTCG
>CAJXRW010000104.1 GCA_913060525.1 uncultured Gammaproteobacteria bacterium | reverse complement strand
ACGAGATTTCTGCCTGTCTCGTGGGCTCGGAGATGTGTATAAGAGACAGCAGTTTTCATACATGGGGATTTGTTTACCTGCTCGGTCAATATAATCTTGGGTAAAAATTAACTTAGCATTTGATGTTTCAAGCCTAACTTTAATTTCATCAACTGCAAAGCTATCAGCAATCGACACTGCCTCAGCACCACATTTAATAATGCCTAAATAGATCGCAACAGATTCTGCTGTCATCATCATATCAATGGCTACTCTATCACCAGACTCAATGCCAATTGCTTCAAGACCATTGGCAACCTGATTTACTTTTTTAGCTAATTCTGCATAAGTCCAAGTGCTAGTCTGACCAAACTCATCCGCAAATATAATGGCTGTTTTATTTGCATCTGCTGATAACACTGTATCGACAATATTATAAGACGCACCTGGCAACCATTTTGGATGACATTGACCATTTGCTAAATCAACAATTTCTTTTGGTTCATCATCAAAAACAATATCCAAGTCACTGATCACTTTTTGCCAGTATTCCGCCCTATTATCACAACTCCATTTATGGAATTCTGGCACAGATTTAATATTTAGTGATTTCATCCAGTTAGCAATATACGAATGGTTTAAATCATCAGCATTGGGAAAACTCATATAATTAATTTCAGACTCGCCATAAATACGGTGATATAGTTGAATGGGTATCTCAAATGGAATGATTGGGCTTAAAACTTTAGTTGAAATTTCTTTCCATTTTTCTTCAGGACTCAATGTGGAATGAATAATTTCATTAACAAGTTGTTGCGATTCTTTAGAAAGTAATGAAAGATCAAAGGGATTCATAGTATTTACCAGAAGAGCATATCTAAAAAAATACTATCAACCGAACTGCTGGATATCAAATATTGATTTTTATTTGAACATAAATTCAAATACATACAACCATCTATGAACATACAATTAAGAGAAATATACTCCTCTTAACCAACGTTCTCCACTAAACTCTGTTCTTGCATGAAGCATTCTGTAATTATCGTATAGTAAAATATCGCCTGAATTAAGTAGAAAACGGTTATGGTTTCTTGGGTTATTCATAAGATTACTATATGCCTTATAAGCCTTATACCAGGCCATCATTAAGTCAAAAGAATAATTAAATGGTGCCATAGTAAAGTAGCTGTGTCTTATTTGAATAATTGTATCATCTTTAATTGTAATAATTGGATATTGTGTGCGACTTTTAAATTGCTCTTGCTTCCTATCAAAAGAAATAGGGTTTTGTACTAACATATCAAATGCAAGTTTATTATTTTCCCTCAGATACTGCGCTAACTGAACACCATCAGCAATAATATTTTCACCTCCTTTTTCAGCTTTTTGAATACAGTGTAGTGCTTGGTAACGTGGAGGATGTTCAATAAAAGGTTGATCGGTATGTAAATTTACTGCTGAGTGAGTATAGCCTAGCTGATCCGTATTTTTGTTCGTTGTATTATTTGTTTTTAGATCTTCATAACGCCCAAAATGTGTGGGCGTAATCAACAAATTCTGTGCTTGCATTTGTGTGATAAACTTTTCAGTATCTAAACCATAATTTTTAATAACCACAAAGCCGCTTTCACCTAAAACAGCAAGTGCTTGGCTTATTAGCACTTGACTATTTTCAAAATACTTAGAATCCAGTGTTATTTCTGACAAATTACGGGATTCTGGGCCTATATGAACCTGGTTTTTTCGATAAGCATGTTGCTCTAACCATGAGAGATCATAAATGCTCACATGCCCATCATTCTCCCAAGTAATTGCAATCGATGTATGTGTCGTTGTGATCTTAATTGGTTTAATGTCTTCTGATAATGATGCTGGGCATACAATTCGCTCTTTTGTTTTAGGATGAATACAACAAGGACAATGATGACGTAACCAGATATAATGAAAATCAAGTTTGGTTTTTTCATCCCTATAAGTTTTAATAATCGTCAAAAATTTATCATGTTCTATAATTTCGACACCATTTTTTTCGGTAACTTCCATATTAGTATCCTTGGGTATGTTTAAAATTAGAATGCTATAAAAATACAAACAAAGTCAAGCCTGAAAATTAATATAACAAATAAGTATATACCCATAGAAAAATATTATTTCTGATACCAAAAAAACCATATATATTAAATGGTTAATCTTGATTCAGTCACAAACAACCATTTCTGACAAGTGAACAATATCGCCCCAAAATAACGTTAATTACTAACCATTTGGAGAGTATATTTATATGGATTTTCATCTTATTTATATTGTGATTACAGGAATTTTCATCTCATCACTTGTTAGATCTACGTTTGGATTCGGCGACGGTCTAGTAGGCATGCCGTTCTTTCTGGTTTTCCTTCCATTAATAGACTCGTTGTATATCATGTCAATCGTTGGAGTATTATATGCACTATCAATCTTGTTTAAGATATCTAGAGAATTTAAAACAGATAATAAAAAAGAATTTATTGGTGTTACCCTATTTTCAATAATAGGCACGGTTATAGGCGCCATCATTAGTTCTTATGACTTTGTCAAATTTATTAATTTTGTATTAGGTACAATTTTAATATTATACCCTTTCATTTATTTTGGTATATTCTCTAAAATTAAAATGAAATACTCAGCCTTCACGTCATCTTTTTTTGGCATTCTTGATGGATTTTTTGGAGGTAGTATCAATTCAAATGGCCCACCACTCATACTCTATTCACAGATACGCCACTGGCAACCAGTCACAACAATAGCATTCATGCAACCAATATTTTTAATTGGAAACTTTGTCACTACTGCAACTATTTTATGCTTTCATTCTTTTAGCTTTGACTACTATGTAGCAATATTTTACAGCATTCCCATCATCTATATTAATACACAAATTGGTTCATATATCAGGCAGAAAATAGGCAATAACCTTGATACGTATTTTGTTGTCATATTATTTATAATTGGTCTCCTAGAACTGTATAAGCTAATGCTATAGCAATATATTACTTCTTATTGTTAAGAAAGCTTATATAATCCAAATATCTATACTAAAAATAACAATGGGAAAACAGCACTTAGCCAGAAAGAGGCAAAGACACCGCCCACAACAGAAATCGCAGTAATAGCGCCATTACTTAATCCTGAGTTATCGTCACCACCACTATTATCATTACCAAAGTTACAATCAGAAGGCGCACTTGAGCAAACCACACCAGTAGGCTGAAAAGCCATGCATATATTTTTCTTATCAGCATTGCTATAACTTAGGGAATCAGCCGCATTATATAGACCGCATAAACCATTATTAAAGCTCTCATCTGGTATCCAATAATTTCGATTTGCCTGTAACATAACGCTATAAGCTTTATTAATATCCCAGTTTGGGGTTGTCGCTAAATTATAAAAAGCTTTGTTATAAATGCCTGAAGATTGATGTGGATCCATACCAGGCTGGTAATTATCCACATTATCAATTGAACTGCCATCTGCTGGAGGATTACTCATATTTCTTAAAAAATAAGGTGCTTCGGTAAAAATAGCACCACCCACCCACATTTGAGGATTAAACTGTTGTGGAAAGTCTGACCATGGGTATTTATCCTGTAAATACTGCAGCATTGCCATGCCACTCATGTCTGAAAAAGCTTCATTCATTCCACCTGACTGATTTGTGTAGATTAGGTTAGAAGCATGAGAAGTAACCAAATGCCCCAACTCATGTGAAATAACATCTGCGGTACTCAATGCAATAAATGGCGCATCAGGGTTATCTGGCTGACCATTACCAACCCAAAATTGATTGGGAAATACTTCTGGAATATATTGGGCATAAGCATTGAGCAACTCACCAACATGGGTAAACACATAGACATGTCCCACAAATGGGTCATTATATCCAAACGTATTTTCCAGCATGGTCTTGGTTGCGGTTGCAAAAAAATGAGAATCATTTAATGGTGAATATGTTTTTAACGGTGCTAAAGTAATTGGATTAACCTGAGCAGGATTATTGACCACATCGGTATTACCTTCAGCACAATTAAATTCAGCTACTAAATCTTGAACACCTTCAGATTGAATTTGTTCTAACGTTGCAACTACACCACTTTCATCACCTTCGAAACCATAAATCTCCATAAGCTGCAATGTTGTTAAATTTTGCATATTATGGGTCGTAATATCATTATTTGTCATGATACAGGTAACCCCATTATCTGCCGACGTCACTTCTAATGGCCCATATTCCAAATTATCTGTTGGGTTTAATACAAACTGATATTCATTATTTCTCTGGTAAGGCGAGGTGTAATATGCTGGCCAATTATTTCCGCCCAAACCTGCAGCCTGATGATTTCTTATTGTTGACCAGCTCTGCAAAATTTCACCACTATTGGCATCAACCAAATAACGATAACCCGGCAAGGTTACCTGATAAATTAACTTTGCCTGTTTGCCCACTGGTTGGATATAAATATATAATTTGGCTTGGTTAAAATTAGAGTTTGTATGCAAGTTTGGATGTAATTTCATTGTCTGTATAAGGGCAACGTTAATTGCTTGATGCTTATTTAATTTAGGATTGAAGTCTTTTATATCATTATCTAAATTTTTCACCAACACACCCGTTACCTTGGTTGTGCCAGCCTCTTTATGCGTAATAACCTGCTTACCCCAAATCGGGATATCGTGATACAACTGTTGATATCTTGTCGTTACCATACCTCCAGGTGAAACACTAATATTCATCTGCATATCTGGTGTCGCTTTGATCGGCTGTAATTTATTATCTAAATCCGCATTGCGAGTAAAAGAACTACTCGTTAAAACATGTTTATTCTCATGTTGTACCGTATAAAAACCACTAAGAATATCATCATTTGCAGGCTGATTTATTTCAAGCACCTCAGCACCATATAACCAACCTGATACAGATATCAGTGATAGACTCATTAACTTACAGAACGATGTTATTTTCACGGAATACTCCTTTTAAACTAAAATTAACAGCGAGGAAACAGCGCTCAACCAAAAAGAGGCAAGGACACCACACAATATAATCATGGTAATAGCACCATTCCTATTGCCCTTAAAATACAAGCTTGTACTTAACTAATTGGACTGACAGCTCCTGCCATATTTGTCCCATTTGTAATAAATGTACAATCTACGTATATACCAGAGGGAACAGTACCTACGCCAATATTTATGACTTTTTAGGCATAATAGCTCCCAAATTTGGCCATTTCTCCACATAAAAGTATAGATAACTCACTCTGACTATCTATACAATATATAAAAATGTGGCATAAAAATATGTGTAAATCCCTCTTGGCTAATCCAGCGTCGTTCAAACAATAACTGCTATACTAACAAATGCAACAAAACATAGATTCACTTGCACACACTGCTAAAATTAAATAAATTTAGAAATAAAAGGAAAAAACAATTGGTTAGCAAAGAGAAGCTCAAGGCCATTTTTATCGACAATTTCAAAACAATATTTTCTAGTCGAAAAATGCTCACTATGTTTTTACTTGGATTTTCTTCTGGGCTTCCATATATGCTTGTTGGTTCAACTTATACTATTTGGTTTACAAAATATGATATTTCTGTTGAAACAGTTGGGTGGCTGACAGTATTAACCTTTCCGTATACCATAAAATTTTTATGGTCGCCTATAATCGATCGATATTCTTTACCATTTTTTAATCGACGGAAAAGCTGGGTTTTTATTGCTCAAATATCACTTATCTTATTAATCAGTTTTTTATCTACTTTAAAACCAAATGAAAATTTAATATTAATTGCGGTGATAGGCTTTTTGGTCAGTATTACTTCCGCAACACAAGACATTGCCTTAAATGCCTATCAAGTCGAAATTTTAAATGAAGATGAACGCGCCATTGGTGCCTCTATTTCTAGTTTAGGATATCGTCTAGCTATGTTTTGTATGAGTACAGTGATTCTATTTATAGTTGTGGCTTCAAACTGGCATATTGCTTTTTTAATCACATCCAGCCTAATGTTAATAGGCATACTAGGGACAATCATTGCACCGAACCAGACTATTGCCATCCACCGACCACACAATATTATCGAAGCTGTTGTCATGCCGTTTAGAGAGTTTTTCTCTCGAGACAATTTCTGGGCCTGTATGTTTATCATATTTATTATCATTGTTTATAAGTTAGGTGATAGTTTAGCTTTTAGTCTTAATTCATATTTCTTTTTAAATGGCCTACATTTCACACTGATTGATATTGCTATTGCTTATAAAACCTCTGCACTTATTTTTTCATTATCAGGCATGATTATAGGTGGGCTAATTGTAAAAAAAATAGGGATATATCGTGGTTTTATATGGTTTAGCTTATTAATGGCTTGTGCCAATTTAATGTACGTATTACTTGCTCTTGTCGGAAAGAGTTATATTTTAATGGTCGTTTCTGTCGCAGTAGAATATTTTGTTGGCAGCATGGGCAGTGCCGTACTTATTGCATTTCTATTAAGTCTATGTAATAAAACATACTCAGCCACTCAGTTTGCACTATTCTCATCTATCGACTCAATTGGACGTGTTTTTATTGGCCCATTTGCGGGTTGGACAGCAGGTTCACTCGGCTGGGCATGGTTATTTACCTTTAGTTTTATGATTGGAATGATAACAACATGGTTTATTTATTTAGGTAGACATCATATTTTAAGAATTGCAGATATTCATACAAACTAAAATAATTCATTACAAGATCACTGCACCCAATAGCAAAACAACCATAACCGTAATACTGATTATCACCATAACTAAACGAATATTTTTCCCACCAGACAAATACATTGAACCATTTGGAAAATTCTTTGAATAAAGTTTATAAGCCACCAATGTTGGTAATAAAAGTGCGAAGAACATTCCAACATACCCCGATATTGCTAGCGCTTTGACAAATATGCTTTCAAAATAAGTAGCAATAATCCAAGGTGGGATAAAAGCGACTAATCCCGCAATAATTCTGCCACGATAATGTGAACTCAACTTAAGCGCATCAATCCAAAAATCAACAAATGCAACGGATAGTGCTAAAAATGAAGTGAACAATGTAATATTTAGGAAGGTTTCGATCATGATGGGTGCATATTGCGAACCCGATTGATGATGTATTAAATCAACTAATTGCGCTAACGTCATGTTTTGCGTATCTGATAATGCACCAACTTGATTAATTAACCCAA
>CAJXRW010000103.1 GCA_913060525.1 uncultured Gammaproteobacteria bacterium | reverse complement strand
ACTTTAACTAAGATACATTTTGTTGAAAATGAAAGTTATAATTGTTACTTGAATACCATTTTCCAAATTCTACTGAGGTATCATCGATCCTTAACACACAATGATGATGGATAAATATGATGCGTAACGTATTCTGCTGGAAGTTTCAAATGTTTTGGTTTTAGCCAAGCGTGCTTATATCATTAATGAAATTAAACAAAAAATATTATCTTATTGACCCAAATCATTCCAACCAACACCAGCGATGTCTGAAATAAAAATAGAGATTGAATCCAGTCAAGATAAAATGAGACCTTTCAAATAAGCGTGTAGATTATGTGAAAGGTCTCCAGAATTATGAATTAAGATGTTAGATCAAATGTTCAAATCCTTGCTTGAAATTAAAGTTATGTTCTGCCTCAATAATACGAACGGTGCCAGTTTTTGAGCGCATAACAATACTGTGTGTTTTAGCTAGTTTGCCTGGCTGACGACGAACTCCCCTAAGTAAATGACCATCTGTTACACCTGTGGCTGTAAATTGAACATCACCACCTGCTAATTCATGAAGCGTGTATTTACGGTGTAAATCAGTCACGCCCCATTTATCTGCGCGTGCCTTTTCCGCATCATTTCTGAAAAGTAAACGACCTTCCATTTGCCCACCTAAGCATCTTAGCGCTGCAGCAGCTAATACGCCTTCTGGTGCGCCACCAATACCCATATACATATCAATACCACCGTCTGGTAATGCTGAAGCGATTACGGCTGATACATCGCCATCACCAATTAGTACAATGCGCGCGCCAGTTGCGCGAACATCCTTGATAAGCTGTTCATGTCTTGGGCGGTCCATAATACAAACAACAAGTGCTGCCACTGGAATATTTTTAAATTCAGCAACCCGTTTTATATTGTCTGAGGCTGAATCATCTATATTGATAATTCCTTCTGGTACATCTTTCCCGCCAACTGCAATTTTATCCATATAAACATCAGGCGCATTTAAAAAGCCACCATTTTCAGCCATGGCTAAAACTGCAAGTGCATTCTGTCCACCTTTAGCGCAGATGGTTGTTCCTTCTAGTGGGTCTAAGGCGATATCAATTTTAGGGCCACCTTTGCCAACTTGTTCGCCAATATAGAGCATTGGCGCTTCATCACGTTCACCTTCACCAATAACGACAGTTCCACTAATATCAAGACCATTTAATGCTGTGCGCATCGCATCCACAGCAGCTTGATCGGCAGCTTTTTCATCTCCGCGACCCATTTCTCTCCACGATGAAAGGGCAGCTGCCTCTGTGACTCTAACTGATTCTAATGCTAAGTTTCTATCCACAATAACTCCTTTGTAATTAATTGTTGCTCAGTTTACTTAAGGCTTTTGTATAATGCAGCCAAATTGTATTTAAAAATTTAATTTATAGGAAAGAATTCTTATCTTTCGCATATTTTTTTGCTTGATCTATTTCAATAATACCTTGGTTGGCAAGGTTCTTTAAGCTTTGATCAAGTGTAATCATGCCATGATCTTTTCCTGTTTGTAGGGCAGAATACATTTGCGCTACTTTATTTTCTCGGATTAGATTGCGGATAGCAGGGGTCCCCATGAGTATTTCATGCGCTGCTACACGGCCCCCACCTTTCTTTTTAAGCAATACTTGAGCGATTACTGCTTGTAATGACTCAGATAACATTGCTCTAACCATGGCTTGCTCTTCAGAAGGGAATACGTCAATAATCCTGTCAATGGTTTTTGCCGCTGATGTGGTATGAAGCGTGCCAAAAACTAAATGTCCAGTCTCGGCGGCTGTAATCGCTAAACGAATGGTTTCGAGGTCACGCATCTCACCAACTAGGATATAATCAGGGTCTTCCCTTAGTGCAGAGCGCAATGCTGCGTTGAAACTTTTTGTGTCTCTATAAACTTCCCGCTGATTTATGATACATTTCTTGGGTGTGTGCACAAACTCTATCGGGTCTTCAATCGTCAATAAATGTCCATGGTTGTTGGTGTTCAGGAAGTCCATCATGGCAGCTAATGTGGTGCTTTTTCCTGAGCCAGTTGGTCCGGTAACGAGAACGAGTCCTCTGGGTTTTGATGCAATTTCTTCAAATATTTTTGGTGCATTTAGTTCTTCTAACGAAAGAATTTCTGACGGAATAGTTCTGAATACAGCGGCCGCACCACGATTCTGTACAAATGCATTGACACGAAAACGCGCGACATTCGGGATTTCAAAAGAAAAATCGACATCGAATTTATCTTCATATTCTTTTTGCTGGCGATCATTCATGATGTCATAGATCAGGGCATTGACTTCTTTATGGTCTAATGCGGGAACATCAATTTTTTTAACTTCACCATCAATTCTAAGTAAGGGGGGCATACCAGCTGATAAATGTAAGTCGGATGCGTTATTGCTAACGCTAAAGCTTAAAATTTCTGTGATATCCATGTAAACTTAAACGTATTCATTTATCCATAAGAATAGCATGTCAAATGACATAGGGCGTAATATTGCCGAAATAAATCACCAGATATCACAAAGTTGCCTTTCCTGTAACAGATCACCTGATAGTGTTAAATTATTAGCAGTAAGCAAAACAAAACCAATTGACGCGATTTTAGAAGCCTATTATTTCGGTCAAAAAGCATTTGGTGAAAATTATTTGCAGGAAGCGTTAGAGAAAATATCGGTATTGCCAAAAGATATTGAATGGCATTTTATTGGCTCGATTCAATCAAGAAAAATTAAACAAATAGTGCAAAATTTTCAATGGATACATACTGTTGATAGGCTTAAAGTTGTTGATAAGTTAATTGAGCAAGTCGTTGATCTGCCAAAAAGTAGTTTGCAGGTATGTTTACAAATTAATATTGATAATGAGCTCACTAAATCTGGATTTAATATTGATGAGGGTAAAGCTGAGCTGTTTGAGTCTATTAATAAATTGCGTGACAGTAATGCGCTTTCTTTGAGGGGTTTAATGTGTATTCCTAGTCCAGAAAAGAATATAGCGGGCAGCTCGTTTAAATTGCTTAAAAATTTATTTGATGAAATTAACGATCAATTTAATTTGAAAATGGATACCCTTTCGATGGGTATGAGTAATGATATACACCAGGCAATTCTCGCTGGGAGTACAATGGTTAGGGTAGGTACGGCAATTTTCGGACAGAGAAGTTATAAATAAGCCAACTTAGTCTAAATTTTCTAGTGCAATAGCAGTGTCTTTTATTTGGTTATTTTTATCTGAAAAAATTTTCTTAACATATTTGTTTTTTAGGCGTGGTCCATGGTGGGATACCACATAAGCGGCACAAATATTCGCAAATTCACAAGCATCAAAAAAATCATATCCGTGGGTGATAGCATATAAAAAACCACCAGCAAAGCAATCGCCAGCACCAAGGGTGTTAACACATTTAACAGGAATGGCATTCAGCTTTTTAGTGACGCCATTGCTATGTGCGCAAAGCCCATGGCTTGCCATAGTAATAATAAAGTTAGGCGTGTATTCAGCAAGAAATTTAACGGCTTCTTTTAACGTATTTTTTCCTGAGAATGCGTAAGCTTCTTCTAAGTTACAAAATACACAATACACATTGTTCTTTTTGATAAATGTCTGCATTGAAGTTCTATGTGCATTGACAAGCGCAGCGTCGCATAATGAAATATAAATTGGCACTTGGTTTACATGTGCCTCTTGGCAAAGTGCTTCACACACTTTGTATGAGCTAGGTTGAGCCAATATGTAGCCTTCCATATACACCGTTTTGGATTTACTAATCGCTTTAGGGTTTAAATCATCAATGATGTATTTATTACAAACACCTAGCGCTGTACACATAGTCCGCTCATAGTCTTCGGTAGCCATTACCAGACATACGCCTGTGTGTTGCTTATCATTACTCGGTAAGAATGTTCTTTTTTTAGAATATTTTAAATTAATTTTATCCAACTCTTTAGTGAATTTTTTTCCATGTTGGTCTTCAGCGACCTTTGAGCATAAATAGGTCTTTGCGCCAAGTTTTTGCATGGCACTAAGAGAGTTTGCTAATGATCCACCACCTGCTATTTTCGCTATTTCTATTCCTTCAGCCTCAAGGTCAATTAAAATGCTTTCAACCCATTCATTTGATACCAGGTTGCGCACGCCCTTGCTTAGATTATGTTTTTCTAGGAATTCGTCTGGAACGTGATAGACAAGATCAAGTAAAGCATGGCCAAGCCCATAGACATCATATTTTTTTATCTGCATTTTGGAGAGATAAGATTTTTGATACAGATAGTATAATGTAAAAAAGTGTAACTCACATTATGGTGTGCAATTTTTCAATTCCTACATCTCCTGTTTGAAGCTGGTAAAACATTTTGAAGGCTAAAATATTACGCTAATTGGATAATACTCAATATCGAAAAATTGGATGTTAGTCATTGACAATTCCGCATTGCAATGTAAATATTATTATTAATTCACTCATTTTGAAATGTAATGTTTGGTAAATACAAAAGCATTATTAGCATTGTCGTCGTCCTTCTCTCCAGAATGGAGTGTTGGTAGTATTGCACTATGCTTTTAAAACCCGCACTCTTAACAGGAATGCGGGTTTTTTTTTATATACTTAAAGGCAAAAAATAGAGGATAGCTAACCATGAAAATCTCTGGCGCTGAAGCAATAGTTAGAACACTAATTCGTAATGGGGCTGACATTATGTTTGGCTACCCAGGTGGAGCAATTATGCCAACATACGATGAGCTCTACCATGTGAGAGATAAGTTACATCATGTGTTGGTTAGACATGAGCAAGGTGCTGTGCATGCTGCAGTTGGTTATGCGCGTGCCACTGGTAAGGTTGGTGTGGCAATGGCGACATCTGGTCCAGGGGCAACAAATCTGATAACGGGTATGGCAGATGCTTTGCTTGATTCCGTTCCTTTGGTTTGCATTACAGGGCAGGTTGCAGAACATTTGTTAGGGACTGATGCTTTTCAAGAGTCAGATATTACCGGTATGGCTGTGCCTGCAACTAAGTGGAGTTATCAGGTTGTGGATGCCGAGGAAATACCAGTTGCCATTGATAAAGCGTTTGAGGTTGCCAAAAGAGGGCGACCTGGCCCTGTTTTAATTGATATTACAAAGAATGCTCAGGTGGCGTTTTTTGATTATATTGAGAAAAAGTCAGATAAACAGCTGCCTGAAATTGGTACGTTAATGTCTAAGAAAGATTTGGCGCAAGCTGCAAATTTAATTAATAACGCAAAACGTCCTTATATGTTGATTGGTAATGGTGTGCAAATATCTGGCGCCCAAAAAGAAGTGATTGAATTGGCAGAAAAAGCTGATTTAGCGGTTGCTTCTACATTGCATGGTTTGTCATCAATGCCAACAGATCATCCAAATTTAGTTGGCTATTTGGGCATGCATGGTAATTATGGACCAAATGTGCTTTCAAATGAGGCTGATGTTGTCATTGCGGTTGGTATGCGTTTTGATGATCGTGTCACGGGGAATTTGGCAAACTATTTAAATGATAGCAAAGTGATTCATATAGAAATTGATGATGCTGAAATCAATAAGAATGTACCAGCAGAAGTTGCTTTAATGGCAGACGCTAAAGCTGCATTGAAGGCATTGATTCCGCTGGTTAATGAAAATAAACACCCTAAGTGGCATCAGCGTTTTAAAGAATGCCGTCAAAAAGAATATGACGTGGTCATTAAGGATCAAATACATCCTAAAGGTCCAGAAATCAAGATGGCGCAAGCAATAAATCGATTATGTGAAAAAACAAAAGGTGAAGCGATTATTGTGACAGATGTGGGTCAGAATCAAATGATGGCAGCACGTTACTACAAATTTACAAAACCATGTTCGCATATTACTTCTGGTGGGCTTGGTACGATGGGGTATTCGTTGCCAGCTGCTATTGGTGCAAAAATAG
This sequence comes from uncultured Gammaproteobacteria bacterium, assembly GCA_913060525.1. GTDB lineage: Bacteria > Pseudomonadota > Gammaproteobacteria > Francisellales > Francisellaceae > CAJXRW01. Next base: position 1,312 of record CAJXRW010000103.1, on the reverse strand, counting down.
GGCAACCTGATCGAGTTGTTGTTTCAATTTCTGGTGATGGTGGGTTCCAAATGAATATCCAGGAGTTGGCATTATTGAATCAAGAAAATATTGATTTGAAAGTGATTGTATTGAATAACAGTTGGTTAGGTATGGTTCGTCAATGGCAAGAATTGTTTTTTGATAAGCGTTATTCAGCCACCGATATCAGTAGCCCAAACTTGCAGTATATTGCTAAAGCGTATGGGATTGCAGGCAGTAAAGTTGAAAAATCGGAAGAGCTGGATGAGCATTTAGATAAAATGTTAAACCATAAAGGCTCATATCTACTTGAAATTATGGTTGAGAAAGAAGGGAATGTTTTTCCAATGGTACCTACTGGAGCAAGTGTAAGTGAAATATTATTAGAACCGGAGGCTAAAAAATGAAATCAACCTATATGATAAGCCTAACAACTGAAAATGCATTACGCGTGCTTCAAAGAATTTCGACCGTATTTACACGAAATAGGATTAATATCGAACAGCTTAATGTGTTTGAAACTCAGGTTCGTGGTATTTCTCATTTTCATATTGTGACTAAAGTTGATGATGAGCTAGTCAAAAAAATTGTTAAACAATTAGCTAAAATAATTGAAGTAATAGAGGTTGATATTACAAACCGTATTCCATTGTCACCGGACGCATAATTAATTTATCTCAATTTTAAAGGTTTCTTAATGTACGAAATAATAGATTTTAAAACAAAAAAACCAGTTCATACAAATGACTTCGTTTTTGCAGGTGAGGACTCACCTTGGGAAGTGAATATGGATATTGAATATATCCGTAATAAAATAAATATGGATTACTTTACGGCAGCTTCTCCCTGTCTGTCAAAATATTTAAGTTTTATGCCAATTAAAAGTCCGCATTCATTTGTGAGTTTGAGGGAATCTGCAACACCTTTAATTAAAAGTAAAAAAATTGGACGTCAATTAGGCATAGATTTATATTTTAAAGTTGAGGGAAAGAATCCAACAGGATCGTTTAAAGATAGAGGTTCTGCGGTTGATATCTCTGTTGCAAAAGAAATGGGCGCAAAAGGTATTATTTTGGCATCAACGGGAAATATGGCGGCTTCTTGTTCTTGTTATGCTGCTGCAGCAAAATTACCTTGCTATATAGTGGTGCCAGAGGGTGTCTCCATGTCGAAATTAGCGCAAGTTATTTCTTATGGTGGCAAAATTGTTCAGGTAAAAGGCAGCTATAACGATGCAGCTACTTTGGCATACAATATTGCTAAAAAATTAAATTTATATCTGTCTCTTATACACATCTGACGCTGCCGACGA
>CAJXRW010000102.1 GCA_913060525.1 uncultured Gammaproteobacteria bacterium | reverse complement strand
TCGTCGGCAGCGTCAGATGTGTATAAGAGACAGGAAGAATAGCAAATATATAAGAGAATCAATATGTCAATAAGCTTTAAATTAAAAAACATAACTTCTCCATGGGAAAAGTGTATTTATCCACCCGTGAAGCAAGGCGCTATTACAATGACGCTCGCATTTGAGCGTGCTGGATGTGTATTTGATTATTGTAAATTTAATCATAACTCTAATCGTAATTATAGTTATCCTTACAAAGACAAAAATTTAGTTTCATCAATTATCAGGAATGTGGTTGTCACGAAGACTTCAGGAGCTGGAACTATAGAATCCGAATCCATTCGTGGGCGCTTTGGAGTCTTTGTGAAAATATCGTATGTCAAGCAGGATCCGAGCGTGTCTTTTTACGTTTTCCAGGTTGACGAGCAGGGGTCAGCTATTGTCGAGCACGCATTATTGACTGCGGGAGGTCAAGCTGTTGCTTTGGAAGGTACTATAACTCTCCCACCTGACATTGAAATTTGTTTCGGTTCATTTTCTCCAAGTCCACGTTTTCGTATGAGCGGTACCAACTGCGTTGAACCTTTTACCCATGCATATACCATTGAGGCCAGCGGCAAGTCAAAAAATAACCATTATGCTCGTGTGTCAACCCAACTTAAGCTCGAATCCACCACTACGATTATTTCACTTTATAAGCGTTTCTTGGGGTTAGGTGAACGGTTACTGAATGTCGATATTACGGATATTTATTCCTACTTGCACGGGAGCACTTTAGATAGAATTCCTAAGCGGAAGTATTCTGGCGGGAAAATGGAGGACTTCGGTCCATTGCTAACTTCAATATTTCGATACCTTGTTGCGAATAATAACAGTGTTGTAGTCGCCCCTCCCCATAATGAACATAAGAGGCTGTTTTCTAACGTATCTCTGGCCTCGTTTGCACTGAACAAGGACTTCTCCTGGATCACAACTGATGGTCTTATCGCGCGTTTAGCTTACCTCGAGTCTGGTGACGGCACAGATAGAAAACCTACGGCTAGCGGGTACAAAAGCATTAATTTCCAACTAGGGTTCTCGCTAGATTCTATTGATAAATTGGCGAACTTTGACTATGGTCATGCGCGCGAAATCGATTCCTCACTTTATGTCAGTGATGTGATCGATGCTGCGATAAAAACGCAGACTACTGGCTCGGGTAGTATAACGAACAAAATCCTTAAGGCCGAATCGGAAAAATATCTACAAAATCCATCTGCCTACCTTGGACCAGGCGATCCACTTTTGTTCAAGGATATGCCATTACCGAGTGCTTATATCAGACATGGACTGCCTAGTAACTTACTTAATTTTAGTAACTATACAAGCTTGGCGTCTTCCTTAGGAGGCCAATCTTCTATTAAGATGTCTCCACAGAACGAGGAGAAAAAGTCTCAAATGGGCAATGATGTTGAGGTATTACAGGAATTAAAGCCTGGGTTGAGATCCGCATCCGATGTACTTCAGCAGAATACTTACCCATCATCGCAGACGACGGAAAGGATGGGCGGTGGTATTGAGGATGAGCGTGATGTTAATGCTATTCCTATTCCCAACAAGTTACCGGCTGTCAACAAAAAATATCTTGAAGGGGATGTCTTTAATGATATCGTACAGACACGCGATAGGGTTGAGCGTGATCTACATCTTAGTAGCGTTCCATTCCAGCTTTTTAATAACTTGGGCGCTGCTCGACGATTTTTTCTCTCCAAAATTTTTGAAATGAAGTGTAATCCTCCCGTGGCGCGATTATCGAGTACATTTATCTATTCTACTTACGGTAGTAAAGTTGCATTTGTGTTAGCAGGGCGTGGTCTGGACGCGTTCGTGCCATTTGGGTTTATTGGTACAATTGTGTTGATTATCACGCGGAAACAATTTGATGATAATAAAGACGAATATACTAAACGAATAGGAACGGATTATGCGATCCTGGTTGTCGAACATGGTACATGTGCGGACCGCCGCCTAGCGGCCTTACAATGCGCGGATAAACTTAAGTTGGACACCTTCATGATGCTGGATGATAATATAAGCGAACTTAGGACTGATCCTCACTCTGGCACCTTCTGGCATGTTTTTAACTTGATGGAGGAGGCGTTAACAAAGAATGATACATACATTTGTGGCTTTCACAATACCAATGGCAGTAGTCTTAGTTACCCGTCTAAAATCTTCATGATCAACCGTGAGCTCATAATCAAAGAACATGGCAGCTTTCCATTTCTCGACCTACTCCCTGCGCCGGATCAATCTTTTTTGCCTATGGAAGATTATTATATGCATATGGCCCTTTACTGGTATAAGATGCGTTATCTAAAGCGTGTTTCGCTGCCAGGTAGTATTAGCAGCAATGGCGACATAGCCGTTTCCCTCTCTGTCTTGCCAAAGGAGCAGATTTCATATCAAAAGGTTCAAGTCGGCGCTAACCTCGCTGTGAAAAATCTGCATAAGGCGGATCAGTGGCAAAAAGTGCCAGCCATACAAGATTCCTCTCGTCCTGCCTCATTTTTTGTCGTTAAATGTATGCACAGCATTATCAAAAATACACAAGAGCGGATCAAAATACGCCACTCCGAACTACTAGAACGAAAAAAGCAGCTTAAAATTCTCTATGATGGTCTTAATTTAAAAGGCTTGGAAGAGGCGACTGATGAAATAAATGAGGATATAGTCGGAGTGTTAAAACAACAGCAACTTAAAGCATTACGTACTTATCAAAGTCAGTATGTGAACCATGCTATTAAATCCTGCGAAATAGGTGTCCCATCAATAATCAAAGCACCTACTGGGTCTGGAAAAACCAGGATCATGATGGCGCTCTGTTTACTCGATCGGCGATTAACTCAAAGTATCGGTGATGTTTTTATTGTGACACCATCAATACTGCTTACTAAGCAAATATTTCGTGAATTTGTCAAATTAGGCTTACATCGAGGTATTCCTTTAATTCCAGTTCATTCTGGTGGTAACGCTATAACGGCTACTGATTTTAAAGGTTATTATCCAGACAACGATAAAGTTAATGAACCTCAGTATCGTGGAATCTACTTTTTTTGTTGTGACAGTTTTATACAGATATCTAAAGCCATGCCTAAAAATCATCCGCAGTTTTGGCGGGCGACGCGATTTTTCGATGAAAGTCATAGTATTTTTCGACCGTCCAGATTAGGTGTTATTAAACCAAGCCATATCATTAGTGACGCTGGATTAAATTATTTAATTTCAGCGACACCTACTAAGTATAAAGGTTATGGGCAATATCCCTTCAAGATTAGTTCTTCGCAGTTGTCTCAAAATGGGGTCTTGTCAAAGGTTGAACCAATAAGGATTTACGATCCAAATCTGTCTGATATTTTAGAAATCGTGAGAAATCATGGAAATTCGCGAGGCATGATCGTCATGCGCTCAGTTAATGACATGCGTCTCCTTGCTGAAGAGTACGTTAAGTTGTACGGCTCCCGTTGCTTCGAGATTGTCCACTCTAACGTTTCGAACGGCAAAGAAGTTGTTGGGAAATACGAACTAAACACTGGCGCCAACACTGTTGTTCTAGTAGATCGGATGTTGCTCACAGGATATGACGATCCTTTATTACAGTTCGTCATTGTATATCGTACAGAGGTAAACGCAAAAACTTTTACTCAAATCGCAGGACGGCTCGCCAGAGTTAATCCACAACAACGTAATGAGGCTAAGAGTTTATATATCTGTCATTATGAAGGAGGCAATAAAAAATCGGATACTTCTCAATTTGAGCGTCATTGGTTTCAAGGAACTCAACCAACAATTAAAACTCCTCATACGGACGCGGATAAATTTGACCTGGATGACTACAACGGTACCAACTTGGCAATTCAGCGGAATCTTGCACGCCACTTACCCGACCAGCAACAAGAGAATGGAAATAGCATTTTCAATAATAGTCGATTACAACTGGAACCCAATGAATCTGTTACTCCAACGCGAAACCAGCTTGATTTGAAGCGTAAATTACCCCAGAGCTATAAGGAAAATTTAACTGGTGGCAACAAGGAACAAGGCAATTCACTTGAGGGTCAGTTTGCCGTACATAAACAGCAAAAAAAGTAGCTCTGTAAAGCATCTATTGCATTAGTTTTATCATGATGATGTGAAGCGAAATTTAGAGATAAAATTAGAAATGGCAGGTTCAACTTACTTGCAAATTAGTGCTAAGCTTAACGCTTGTGTTCTTAGGTTTACGGACGAATTTACAAGTGATTCTAAAATAGAATGTGAAAGACTAAAAGTTCAGGCTGAAGAAAGCAAAAAAATATGACATTCACAAGAAAACTCTTTACGAGCTGAATGGAAACTAAATTCATTATTAGCTTTTGGACTAGTTAATATATCCTTTCAGTTTGACCAATCGCTCTTTCCAAGATCACAAGATGTGTATGCTTGTTATTTCTCCTGAGTGTAGTATGAAGCTTGAAACTCTCAAAGAGCTTGTCATAAATTAACAATGGCTGTCAGATTTACCACATTTTATCCAAACTGTCTTTGTATATAATTAAAACACAGCTTGTATGGTATTTGACAAAATAGCAAATTCGTTGGCTTATTTTTAAAGCCTGGCATTAATGTCTGGCGCGGAGTGCATACTATGTTCTGGTATGAAGTTGCAAATAAGCTACAAAAAATTAAAATTCTCGGAGAAAGATATGCTTGAGATTACTAAAACAATAGGCAAACAAAGTGTATTTGGTAAAGAAATGGACTGTTTTGAATGTTTAAATCTTAATAATAAGCAGCATCATAAATTATATAAATACTCTGGATATCTTTCTGAACCTATAAATGGTTTAGTAGGAGAGGGTGTAGTGGGCATACTTGAGTGTGACAATTTTGAGCTCATTTTTGACTGGAATAAAGTCCATATCTCTAACAATATGATTGATTTGAGTAAGCTAAAAGGTTTATCAGAATTTGCACATGGTACACATCGTCCAGTAGGAGCGTTTAGTTCGGCCGATACATATTATCCCTTTACTCCTCCAGGTAATAACTGGGAAATTTTTTTCTTAAATCCCTATGGGAGCATTTTGAAATTGAATGTCACTCCGATGAGCTTACGGGAGCGTATATTTGGTAAGTGGGAACTAAAAAACGGTAAGGGTGAGTCTACTATATATGTTGCAAAAGGAACAAGCTTTGATCCTCAGTCATCAGATTATGCGGAAATTATGCAGCAAGGAAAGAAATATAATGATAACCTACAAAAATATGTCTCTGGGACAAATAGTTATTCCAAAAAGATAAAAGACTTAAGTTTAAGTGAATTTACAGATGATGATTATTGTAAAGGCTCGAAGCATAGTGCGCTTTATGGCGCAATTGTTTCAGTAATGAGTTGCGAAGGATTAGGATCAATTCGAATAACAGGTGGTCAGCTAGGTCAATTGGGAGAATGTAGATTATCTGAATTAATGAGCTATATTATCCAATTAGGTCTGCCTCAGCGAATTCTTATTCGGTCTTGTAGGGGCTTTAACCCTTATAGTAAGAAGCTTTGGCAGGCGGCATTTAATATTGGCCCTACAGTCATGGAAAGCCTTGGGGTACTATCCTCCGATCAATGGAAAATGCCTGATCGATTTTCTGCAAACAATGCTACTTATGATACGGTGACTATGCAAAAAGGCCAAATGCTACGAACTAATAAAGGTATAACGTCTAATAAGGATAATATTAATATCACGAGTAACACGCAAAAATCGTTCAGGATTGATAAAAATATTAATGAAAAAATCAAGGTGGAAGAGTATATTCGAGTCAAAAATTTCAATGATCAATTAAAGAATAAGATCACTTTAAATGATTCCCAAGATCTACTTTCTGGAAAAGCGCAGAATAAGTTTATAGATAATACTAGCAAGCCGAGTACAGCACAAATTCCAAATAATGGCGGAATTGAGCTAGAACCTCTTTTTCCAAGTAATCAATTTAAACAGCGGGATTTATCTTACAAATCTATTTCTGGAGTACAGGCTTCTGATTTTGGTCCCAATTCAGGGGGTAATCATATAGATAAATTCGGTAAGCAGATTCAGCCTTATTATAATAACTTGTGCATTCGACTTGAAGAAATGTCAAAGAAGGAAAATTTTAATGAGGCGCATCAAGAATTTATAGCGTATATAATGGAATTTTTGCATCCGAATTATGTGAATACTCCATATAAACGTATCCTTAAGCTTCGTGCGAATTTTACAGCTATTTCCAATAAGTGTGATCGGTTTTTTAAGAATCGAGTTTCTAATGCTATAAAGGAATGTAGTGGTGACCAGATTAGTCTTGATTCTCTAATGGATAGATTGAATTGTCCGCAATTTAAGTCTCATAACTAAAACAGCAGTCGAAATTAATCATATATTAACAAGCAGTGTTGAATAAATATTTAAATAATTGTGTAGGCTATAGGAGTATAGAATGTCGATAAAGAGGGTTGCTAACCTTAGACTAACAAAAACAAAAATAAAAATGCCAAATGGTAGTCTTAAGGATGTCTATTCATGTCAAGGCTACAGTAATGTGGTAGCTATACAATTTGACTATTACTATCTTTTCGTACAAACGGGGTATAAGGTTGAAGATCCTATTGATATTTACCTTACGGCACATGCTGGCCCGCACCCTGGGGTCATCGATATATCAGCACGCTCTATTTATGTTTATGGGCCTCATCATAATATATTATCAAGCGGTCCACTCGGAGATTATCTTAAGGGTGTCATCCCACCTTTTGCAAAAATCGCTAAGGGTCGTCTTCACCCTTATAAAAAAGATGAGCTGAGCGATTATATTGACGGGAAAACATCAATACATCGCTACACAGGGACGGACTCGGTGAACACGTTTGCGAATTATAGATTTGGAAAGTTTGAAGTCAGCGAACGTCTAATTAGAGAATTTATAATAGATTTACAGAAGTCTGGCCCAGGCGTCGGCGTATTAGTGGTTAGGAGTCGTGGATTAGGCGAGTCTTATTTAGATGGTGCGCTCAAAACAATTGAGAAAGAACACGGTTTGAATGTGAATTCTTGGCACTTGTCCTTTTGCAGGGGCGGTGCGACGAGCTATGATACGGATGAAAATAAAATTGGTCGCGCCAGTGTGATGGGCTATAGTGGTGTTAAGCATGGTAATAATACATTGCTTAGTGACTGTCTCTTATACACATCTCCGAGCCCACGAGACAGGCAGAAATCTCG
>CAJXRW010000101.1 GCA_913060525.1 uncultured Gammaproteobacteria bacterium | reverse complement strand
TTTTGCAAGCAGAAGACGGCATACGATCTTTCTGCCTGTCTCGTGGGCTCGGAGATGTGTATAAGAGACAGATCAACAGATGTGGGCAAATGGTGATTTTCCAAATAGTCCTAATTCAAGCTTTGGTCAGTATTACTCCCAGTTGGAAATTAAACCCATTCTCATTACCGACAATACTGTTTTAGGTGGTAGAAAACTCAAAACCCAATGGGGATTGGATGGCAATTTCCAAACGTTTAAACAAACTAATACCATTTCTAATTCTCGTCAAAATAGTTATGGCGTATTTGTCATTCCTTCCTTGGAATTAACAGAGACATTAACGGCTGGTGTTGGTGGACGGTATGAGTACATTACCACGGATGGAACATTTGTCAGCAATAACCAAAGCGCATCAGATATCTATAATGAATATGCATTTTTGGCTTATTTGGAGCAAAAATGGAACCAGCATTATATTAGTGGTTTAAGGGTATCACGGGATTATCAGTTACCGTTTATTGATCAGTCATCTCTAACGCCAGGTCTAAATTCAACATTTGGGTTACAACCACAAACCTCGGTGAGTTATAGCCTTAGCCAGAAAATAGCATACGAAAAATGGAATATGGGTGTTAATGCGTTTTATATGGATGTTAAAAATCAGATTATTTTTGATCCAAATGCTTCTACTGAAGGAGAATTATTTCCAGGTGCAAATATCAACTTACCACCTACGCAACAGTATGGTGTGATTCTATCAGGAAATATTCAACCGATTGATATTTTTAATGCAGGCGCAAGCATTACCTGGCAACGGAATGTATTTAAAAATGGTGATATGATGAATGGCAAAGATTTATCTGGTAATAGTGTGCCAGGGGTGCCGAACTATTTAGCTGAATTGCATAGTAATTTAAAAATCACTGAACCTGTTAATTGGTATTTACAAGTGTTATACACAGGGAGTATGTATGCAGATGGTGATTTTGATAATACCTTAGGTAAGGTAGCAGGGTACTTTCTTGTAAATAGTGCGATTTCCTATAAGCTATCAAGTTGGTTATTTTCGTTGCGGGTCAATAATATCTTTAATCAGCAATATAATTATTTTACCACCACGTATGGGGATGGTCAGTTATATGTTTATCCAGCAGCAGGTACAAATGGTGCAGTAATGGTTACCTATGAATTTAAGTAGTACAAAATATAAAAAGCGTTCCTGGTTGGTGGCATTGCTATTACATTTAGTGGTGTTAGCACTTATTTTGATCGGTTATTTTATCTATTTATATCAACCCGATTCGACACCAAAGCAGGTCAGTGTTGATCATAGCCACGTTATTTCAGCAGATCTATTATCATTTCAACAAACTGAATCGGTCTTATCAAGTGAACATAAAAGTCAATCAGCCGATAACCAAGTCAAGCTGCAAGTAACCGAGTCTGGTCATCAAGCATCAGAAAATAAAACCTCTAATCCTCAGCAGGTAACACAAAACACTGAGCAAACTCAGCAGGATGAAAGTAAAAAGCAAAGTGACGCACAACAAAATATTCATCAAGTGAGTTCACAGGCTCAGGTTAATCATTATATGGCATTATTGGCGAGCTATTTGTATCAACAAATTAGCAAGGATGTGAGCATTGATCATCAGGCAAAAGGCGATATTTATGCGACCATTTCAGTTGATGGAAAACTTTCAAATATTAGCGTTAAGCTTCAAAAACCAAATCCAGACTTACAGTCAGTGCTAGAGAAAATCATCGCTGATTATAAACCATCAGATACCATTACGGAATTGGATAAGGCTGTAAGGGTACGCATCCCATTTCAGTTTAATTGAAAAATAATTTAATTAAATGGCATCCAATTAAACGGCAAGATACAATTTTTACATTAAAGGTTTTTAGTCTTTTACATGATCAATATAGAAGTATGTGTCGATAATTTAGAGTCGATATTGAATGCTGAGTTGGCTGGCGTTCAACGCTTAGAGTTATGCAGTGCGCTGTCTGCTGAAGGCTTAACGCCTAGCCATAGTTTGGTTGGTTTTGCCAAAAAGAATTCAAGTTGTTCTTTGCAGGCGATGATTCGTTTACGTTCAGGTGACTTTTACTATAATCAATCAGAACAAAAAGCGATGCTAGAGGATTTATCGCTATTAGAAAAAATAGGCATTGATGGTTTTGTGATTGGCGCACTTGATCAACATAATAACATTGATGAAAAATTTTTGGCGCCATTTCTAAATTTTGCAAGTAAGAAAAAATTAGAGATTACTTTTCATCGTGCCATTGATTTAACAACCGATTATTTTGACGCCTTACAGCGACTTTGTAATTTAGGTTTTACTAGGGTGTTAACGTCAGGGCATCAAGCCAATGTTGAAGCTGGAATAGAAAATATTAAAAGCATTCAAAAGCAATTCGGTGACAATATTCAAATTATGCCTGGTGGAGGTATCACACCTGAAAATATCAAACGGGTGATTCAAAAATCAGATGTTAAGCATATACATTGTTCTGCAGGACAGAATATTTTGCGCATGAGTGGAGAAGCGTTAGACGTGTTTGGCGAAAAGGCATTATCTTTTAAAGTGACTGATATTAACCGCCTAAAACAAATTGTTAAACAAGTTAAAGAGTATGCAAAATGAACTATATTTTAAGCTTTGACATTGGTGGGACTGGGGTTAAATACGGCGTTGTTACCTCTGAGGGTGAGTTGGTTTTTCAAGATAAATTTGCCACGCCAAAACCTTCTCCATCACAAGGCAAAAAATTATTAGACACAATGATTCATTATGCCGATGAACTAACGCAAAAATATGAAATTAGTGCCATTGGGATTAGTACCCATGGCGTCGTCGATTTTAATAAAGGATCGGTCATATTAAGCTCACATCATTTACCTGGGTTAAAAGACTTACCAATTAAAAAAACACTTAAAGATCGCTACGGTGTTTTAGTTACCGTTGATAACGATGTCAACTCAGCTGCAATTGGTGAGTTATGGCAAGGTTCGGCAAAGCAGTACAAAAATTTTATTTTCATTGCTTTAGGTACCAGCATTGGTGGTGCGGTTATTGTGAATCGACACTTAGTCCGTGGTAGAAATTTTTGCGGTGGAGAAATTGGTTACTTGATTACCAACGAAAAAGATAAAAAACCACAGTTTATGCCAGGCGCTTGGGAAAGCTATGCTTCGGCTTCTGTATTAACAAAACGTTATTTAAAGGCAAAAAAAAACACGAAATTGCGTCCAGAAGATTTCCAAAATGATTTAGCGAATGGTGATGCTCAAACGGTTGAGTTATTTGATCGCTTTGTTTTCTCACTTACCAGTGGAATAATCAGTTTGGCGCATACTTTAGATCCAGATGCATTTATATTAGGTGGTGCGATTGTGGGTATGGATCAATTGCTTTTTGATCCAGTAATTAAATCCTATCAATCACGGGTATTAACTACTTGTGCTAATACGCCAATTATGGCTGCAAAATTAGGGAATACTGCTGGTATGATTGGGGCGGCATATACTGCTTATCGAAGAATAAAATAAATTTGGTTCGCCATCCGTGGCTTAGCTTTCCTTGGCTTGATTCCGACTAATGTCGTCCGTGAAACGAAATAAACTATTTCGTGGGCGCATTTTGCCATAAGTGCTTGAGAAATGCACGATATATTTTGAGATATTGTCCCGTTCAAAATCTATCTATGCGAATGCTTTTGCAAATGTTAAGATAGATGCAGTCAGTTTAAATGAAATTCATACTATGATTTTTAAGAAAAAAAAGAACGAAAACAAGCCCAAATTAAATGATATTCCCATTACAGTTGAAGGCACTGCCCCTAAAAAACCATCAATACAGGTGGAATCAAGGAAATATAAAACGGTTGCCATTACCAGTGGAAAAGGTGGGGTTGGTAAGTCTACCGTTACCATGAATTTAGCTTTTGCTTTAAAAGCAAAAGGGCTAACCGTTGGTGTATTAGATGCTGATATCTATGGGCCAAGTCAGTCAGGGTTATTTGGCGCTTTGGATAAAGATTTAGAAACCAATGAACAGGGTAAAATTACCCCAATTTTATCACAAGGCATTCACTTTATTTCCTCGGCTGCATTGGTTCAATCTAATCAGGCAGTTCTTTGGAGAGCGCCTATGGTGAACAAGTTAATTATGCAATTTTTATATCAGGTGCAATGGCCAGATGATATGGATGTATTGTTGCTTGATTTGCCTCCAGGAACGGGTGATATCCATATTACCTTATGTCAGAAGACAAAAATTGATGGCGCACTGGTTGTGACCACACCTCAACATGTTGCTACTCAAGTGGCAGAACGGGGTTTACAAATGCTAAGAAAGGTTAATGTACCTATTTGGGGTATTATTGAAAATATGGGTGCATTGATTTGTAAAAAGTGCGGCACTGAAAACAACCTATTTGATTCTGACGCAGCTATGAATCTTGCACGGCATTATGATTTGCCAATTCTGGCTAACATTCCCCTGGAAGCAAAACTAAGTGAAAGCTGTGAACTGGGGAAATCTGTAATAGACTATGCGCCTGATTCTCATAGCGCTAAAGCTTTTGCATTAATAGCGGATCAGGTTCAACGCCAGATAGCCTCGCCTATAGCTGAGAAGCATCATCAATATAACTTGGTTGATGGTAATTTAGTTATTTCAAATGGTGATTCTAAAACGCATCTTGCCTATAACTTACGTTTACAGTGTCAATGTGCCAGTTGTATTGATGAGAATACAGGTAAAAAAATACTTAAAGAGAATTCTGTACCTAAAGATATTTTAATTACATCATTAAAGCCAGTAGGACAATATGGGCTACAATTATATTTTTCTGATGGTCATCATACGGGAATATATAAATTTTCTGATTTATTGTGATTAGCCTGTTTTTAGATATTACTATTGTTATTTAAATAAAGATGTATTTTGTAATTAAATTGGCTACACTTTATGACACATCTATATATTTGATTACTATGTAAATGAGTAAAGAAAAACACCCTAAAATTAGTATAAAGTTATATCGAAGATTGCTTTGGGAAGTGCGTTCTTTATGGCCCTTGTTGGTGATTTCGATTGTTGGTAGTGTGGTATATTCAGCCTGTGACTCATATTCAATGTACCTGTTAAAAGGCATTATTAATGTTGGTATTATTGATAAAAATGCTGAATACTTGAAAATGATCTCTCTCTTGTTCATTGGATTATTCTTTTTTAGGTCACTTGGTTCTTTCTTGTCATCATTCTATGTGAATAAAATGGGACAAAGAATTGTCTTACAATTTCGAACCAAAGTATTTTCTAAAATGATGTCTTTACCATCATCCTATTATGATAAAAATTCTTCTGGAAAATTACTTTCAAAATTATTATATAATGTCGATCAAATTTCTGGGGCAACGGGTTCAGTGATTACCAGCATTTTTCAAGATGGATCATTTGCCATTTTCTTATTAATACTGCTATTCGTCACTAGCTGGAAGCTTTCGTTAATTATTTTGGTGTTCGCGCCAATATTAGGGATTTTGATTTCCTGGGTAACCAAGCAGTTTAGAAAATTAAGTTGGAATTCGCAAAACGCAATGAGTGAAGTAACCCATACTGCTGAAGAATCCATGACAAGCTACAAAGAAATTAGAATTTTTGGTGGACAAGAACAGCAATCGGCCAAATTCTATAAGCACGCATACTATACCTATAGCCAACAAATTAAAACGAATATCATTGATTGTGTATCGTCTCCATTTATCCAGTTTATTGGTGGTATTGTTGTTGCAATTGCAATATTTATTGCGGCTGTTTATTCACCTAAAACTGGGTGGATATCAGCAGGTTCATTTGTTGTTTTTATTACCTCAACTTTAGCGCTATTGCAGCCCATTAAGCGTTTAACAAGTGTGAATTCTACCATACAAAAAGCAATCGCTGCTGCAGAAGGATTGTATGAGCTTTTAGATCAGCCTGATGAGATTGATAATGGTACTTATACAACGGAAAAAGCAGTTGGTCACTATCAATTAAAAGGGGTTGAGTTTAAATATAATCCAACGAGTGAGTTGGTCTTGAAAGGTATTGATTTAGAAATTCAGCCAGGTCAAACCATCGCTTTTGTTGGGTCATCTGGTGGTGGTAAAACAACCATTGTAAATTTATTGATACGGTTTTATGAGGCGACATCTGGTGAAATATTATTAGATGGCGTCAATATCAATGATTACAAACTGGCAAATTTAAGAGATCAAATCGCCATGGTTTCTCAACATGTTAGTCTGTTTAATGATACGTTATACAATAACATCGCCTTTGGTAAAAAAGGGGATACCAATGTTGAAGCTGTTACTAAAGCAGCAGAAGCTGCCTATGCTTGGCGTTTTATTAAAGATTTACCAGAGGGTTTAAATACCTTAATTGGTGAGAATGGCTATGGTTTATCTGGTGGGCAAAGGCAGCGTGTTGCAATTGCTCGTGCAATATTAAAAGATGCCCCGATACTTATTTTAGATGAAGCTACAAGTGCGTTGGATACTGAATCAGAAAGATTTGTGCAGAAGGCATTAGATGAGTTGATGGTTGGCAAAACAACCTTTGTGGTTGCGCATAGACTAAGTACCATTGAAAACGCCGATAAAATTGTTGTAATGGATAAAGGTATTTTGGCTGAGCAAGGAACCCATGATGAATTATTGGCTAAAAATGGAGTTTACGCTAATTTATATAACAGAGCGAAGAGTTTGAATCAGGATGCTATTGAGTAAGCGATTTTCTCATGAGGCTTATTGAGAAGCATTGGTATAAAAAGAGATTAACTTGGCTGACTTTACTTTTATTGCCTTTCTCATATTTATATTTTGTCATTTCTGCCCTACGGAAATTTATTTTTAAATTAAAAAGCAGTAAGCAGGTTAATGTGCCTGTTATCATTGTTGGGAATATTAATATAGGTGGAGTTGGGAAAAGCCCTTTTGTTTCAGGGTTGCTTGAATATTTGCTTCAGAAAGGCTATCAGCCGGGTATTGTCAGTAGAGGTTATGGTGGAAAGGCAATTAAGTATCCACTTATCGTAAATGATGAAACATCGGTATTAGAATCAGGCGATGAACCTAAAATGCTCTATGAGCAAACAGGCTGCCCGTTTGTGGTAGATCCAAATAGATCACAGGCAGTCACCTATTTAAGTGAAAAATATCCAAATGTTAATGCTGTCTCTTATACACATCTGACGCTGCCGACGATCTACTCTGTGTAG
>CAJXRW010000100.1 GCA_913060525.1 uncultured Gammaproteobacteria bacterium | reverse complement strand
CTACACAGAGTAGATCGTCGGCAGCGTCAGATGTGTATAAGAGACAGCATATAATATCCAAGACATTAGCTTATTTATTGGTGATCAAGATAAAAATAAGAAATATAAAATTAAGATGACCAATTTTAATTTATCATTAATTGATAACCTTTATAAGCCATTAACTAGCTTTTTGGATATCAAAGAAATTAAGAGTTTAACCGAAACAAAATTTTCTGGTGACATAAATGATTTACAGGCGGAAATAAATGTATCAAGTAAAAAAATACAAAACTGGAAGATTTATAGTCGTCTTAATAATATAAATTTCAATAAAGAGCAGAATGCGTTAATAGCTAAAAATGTTAGTGGTGAGGTTTATTTATCTTCCAAAAATGGTTGGTTGCGACTAGATTCAAATAATTTTTCATTTGGTGGGAAGGGGATTTTTGAAAAACCGATACCATCTGTCAAATTAACAGGATTTGTTAATTGGGAAAATGTGGATAATATATGGCTGTTAAATGTCCACAATATTGGTTTTAAGGATAATGATGATTTAGGCGTTCAAGCATACGGCTCGATTTCTATTCCTGAAAATAACCCTGATAACACAATTGTCAGCGTTTTTGGTTACGTTAATGGCGATGAGATTGGGCAAAGGTTTAAATCATTTTTACCAACTATTGGTGTAGATCCTGAGTTATATGATTGGCTAACAAAAACAATTTCTACAGTACATAAAGCGAATGCCACATTTTTATTGGATGGACCGATAACGAAAATGCCTTTCCAGCATAATGAAGGTGATTTTAATATCATACTTAACGTAAATAATGCTGCGTTTAATCCATATTATGAATGGCCATTAATATCTGATGTCAATGCGAGATTATGGATTAAAAATCCTAAGGTTGAAATTTTTGGTACTCAGGGAAAAAGTGAAAATGCTGAGGTTAAGCACGCTTCATTTCTTGTGCCAAATATGTCGCCTGGTGTCCCTTCATATATGCTAATAAAAGGAGAAATTGAAGCTAAAAAAGAAGAGTCTGGGGTTTATCTTCAAAATTCACCTTTGGCTGAAGACTTGGGAATGTTGGTTCATAATTTGTATTATGTTGGAGGTGTTAATCTTGATTTATCTATGCAATTTCCATTAGGTGATCCTGATGGAAGCCGTGATATAAAAGGTATAGCGAAATTGAAAGGAGGAACTGCATTGGTTCAAACTATTGGTGCTAATGTCTACGATTTAAATGGTTCAGTGCAGTTTCATAATGATGCTTATACTATCAAAGGGATTTCAGGTTGGCTAGATCCATATTCACCAGTTTTGTTTAGCATGTCTTCTGATCAGATATCAGAGGATCAATACACATATCATGGTAATATTAAGGCAAATATTCCTCTAGAAAAGATTACAAACAAAGTGCCAGATATTTTAGCAAATAATTTAAGTGGCTATATGCCATTGTTAGCTAGCTTTGAAATTAGTGATGCTAATGGGGGCAGTATACATTTCATCACAAACCTAATGGATGTAAAAAGTCAGTTGCCAATACCATTAAAAATTAATATTCAGGAGAAATTACCTGTATTTTATGGAAAGGTTGGCTGGGATAAGGCTTTTAACTTGTTAAATGCAGATATCCATTATGATGATATTAGTATTGTTGGAACAGTTGATATTAGTAAGATAGATAGATTTCCAGTTATTGCTAATATCAACATCCCAATGGTTGATGCAGAATCATGGGTTGATTTTTATAAAAACAGTAACCAAAAAATAATTCCATTGGCGTTTACAAACAATAAATTAGAAAATTGGGAACAGTATCAGCCATATATTGGTAGTGAATATTCGAACCCATGGTTTTGTCAGAACATGTCAGCAAATATTGCGTGTTTGGCTAAGAATACGTTGTATGGGGTACAACCGTTTATAGATATTTTAGTCGGGAATGTTATATATGGAAAATACAATTTTAAAAATATTTCATTAACAACAAGCTCAACACCTGAAGCAATAAACATATCCGCATCGAGAGATGATAAAGAGCAAATTGAGGTTGATGTGCCTATAACTGGTTACCGTCCTTGGACTCTTGATGTTCGTAATATTAATATTAAAAAGCCAAAGTCATCTGGATCATCTGGGGATAAGAATGTGCAGGAAAGTGACAATATTGAAATTGATGCGCAGAAGTTATCATTAATTCCCCCAGCCAATATTTCTGTGAAAAATCTAAAAGTTTTGGATCGAAATGTTCATGATAGTACTTTTAAGATTACGCCAATACCAAAAGGGATTGCTATTCCTCTATTTATGCTTAGAGATGTTGGTAACTCTATGGTGTTGGGCGATGCTAAGTTCTATGGCAAGCCAGTAAATGGTTATTTAAGCGTTAATGCGAGCTCAAATAATTGGGGGCAATTATTAAGTTACTATGGATATCCAGATATTTTAGAAGGCGGAAATGGGCCTGTTTCTGCAGAATTGAATTGGGTGGGTTCTTACCTTCCTGAAGTTTCTACTTTATCTGGACACTTAGCATTTAATATCAAAGACGGCGTTATTAATAAAATTAAACCTGGATTGGCGAAACTTATCGGCATTTTTAGTATTAATACATATTTGGCACGTTTGGCAACCAGTTATAGTGATTTTACGACTACTGGTATGATGTTTAATAAGATTATGGGTAAATATAGTATGGTAGATGGCTATGCCGAGACGAGTCCGAGAGTTGAAATTGCGACACCTAGTTTTGATGCTCTTGTTACTGGTAGTGTTAATTTTAAGGATAGCAAAATTGATCAGAAAATTAAGTTACAGCCACATTTAGCGGGTGCTGTGGCGATTGCAGCAGGCGCTGTGGGAATGTTAGGGGGTCCAATTATTGGTGTAGGTATTGGGCTTGTAACGTATGTGGTGGAAGAAATTGTGACTAATACACTTTTAAAAAATACTGGTCTAATTACGTTGTATATCACTGGCGACTTAAATGATCCTAAAGTAACTAAGCAGGCACTATAACTCAGGGTATTTTAGGGTCAGAATTTTATTAGCTATTCGAGATTGTTAAGTATTCGTTCCAAGCTGCTTCTTGGTATTGATGGGCGATCAATTGAGGATTTTTATCCGCATATATTCCTCTGCCCACTATTATGATGTCAGAATGTTTTTTACCAATTACATGATCAGGTGTATTGTAGTTTTGTGACAAGTTGTCTGAACCTTGTGTGAATTTAACACCTGGCGTCATGGTGATTAGATTTGGATTTTCACTTAACTTTTCTTGGGCAATAAATCCCATGACAAAATCGCTATATTTTTCAGCCAGTTCTACAGTGGTCTGGGTATAATTTTGTGTGATTAAATTGCCCTTTGAACTCATTTGCGCTAAAAGTAATAACCCTGTTTTTTCAGGATCACATCCAGATTTTAAGCCATCAATAATGCCAGGCCCAGGAAGTGGGTGCGCATTAATAATATCAGCCCAATCAGAAATTTGATATACACCATGCTTTACTTGGTGCAAAACTGTATTGCCAATATCAGCAAATTTTCTGTCTTCAAAAATTAGAAAGTTATATTCCTGTGCTAAGGCTTTTAACTCTTTTGTTAGGGCTGGTTTGAAATCAGAAATAATATCAATATGTGTTTTAAGGATGACGATATGTTCGCCAACTGCTTTAATGAGTGCGATTAAGTCTTTGCTGGAGGTAACATCAGCGGAAAGGGATAAATTTGACTGTTTTTCTATTACAATGTTTAACAGCTTCTTGGAAACCTTATGCGAACATTGTTCTAGCCGTTCTTGATATGTGATCATAGTTTATATGGTTTTTTGGTTGTAATGGAGAATTGTTCTAGCGCCTCTTTCCAGGCCTTTTTCTCATTTTGTACAATATTTTTAAAATGTAAGTATTTATTTCTCAAATTATGTATATGGTCTTTGGGTAGCCTTGTTTTTTTGCCCTCAACCCACTCAGTGTATGCCTTAGACCAATCACTGATTGATTTAGAAAAATGCTGATATTGAGTTTCTAGTTTTTCCTTCAATAGCATTATTTGTTTTGGATAGCATGACTCTTTATCTTGGAATTTTTGATATTGAACTTGTAATTTAGCATTTTCAATAATTGGTTTCGGGGTTATTTTTAAATTCCAAGCCCAACCAAATTTTGAGGATAATGCAATAATCCATTTTGAAGGATCAAAATCATACCATTTGACACCGTTCCTGTAATCACCAGCAAACTTATGATGAAAATTGTGATAGCCTTCACCGTATGTTACAAGCGACAGTAGAGGGTTATCTCTTGCTGAATTCTTTGTAGAATAAGGTCTTGATCCGATTATATGAGCTAATGAATTAATGAAGAAAGTGAAGTGATGATTTAAAACCAATCTCAATAAGCCAGCTAATAGAACACAGCCAAGGATACTTCCATATGACCAGCCAATTAGAGCTGGAATACCAAAACACATAAATAGTGCAATTACTGGATAGTACTTATGTTGAAAACGAAGTATTTTATCTTTTTTAAGGTCATTAATGTTATCGTACACTTCGGACTTCCTATTCTTAAATAACATCCAACCAATATGTGAATAAATAAATCCTCGTGATGCTGAGTATGGGTCCTTGTTATTATCATCAACATGAATGTGGTGTTTGCGATGATCAGATGCCCATTTGAAAACACTGTTTTGAAGTGCGGCAGAGCCAAAAAGCATATATAAGACTCTGAAGAATAGATTGGTACTATAAGTTTTATGTGACCATAATCGATGGTATCCAGCAGTTATAGACAATCCTGTTAGAATCATGAATACACTAAATGTTAACCAGTCAGCGATACTGAAGCCAACATAATATGCATATAAAGGCAATAAAACCGCAGTTAGAGCAGGTGTTATAGACAGGACAAGAATAGCTTTCCAGTTCGGTATTTTATCTTTCATGGCATATTTAATCGTTAGCTTATAGTTAGTTTAATATAAAATCAAATTCACGGCTATCTTTAAAAAGATATAAAAATCGTATAACTTAATATTATCTCTGATAATTTTTTGGGAAACAGCAGATAAAAGTACTGCCTACATCTATTTCGCTAGATATTTCAATAGATCCTTGGTGCCGAATTAGAACATGTTTTACGATTGCAAGACCTAAACCTGTTCCGCCTGTATTTCTAGACCGTCCTTTGTCTACACGATAAAACCGTTCAGTTAATCTAGGTATATCGCTTGGTTTAATTCCAATGCCTTGGTCTTTTACCGAGAAATAAATACCATTATCGTCTGATGTCCAGCTAACTTTTATTTCACCGCCGTCTGGTGAATATCTAATAGCATTTATGATTAGATTTTCAAAACAGCTTCTTAATTCTTGCTCTTGGCCAATGATTTGTAATGAATCATCAATATTTAATGTGAATTGATGCTTACCATTACTAATATTTTTTGTATTTTCCGCTAAGTCCCTAATAATATCTGGTGCTTTTACAACACTAAGATCATGTGCTTTAAGCTTTCCTTTTTGAATTCTTGAGAGTAATAGTAAATCTTGTAATAAACTTTCAAGTCGCTGCATTTGTTGTTGCATTTGAACAAAAAATGGTTCGTATAGCGGGAATGCTTCGGAAACTTCTTCTTGCATTATTTCAAGATATCCTTGGATTACTGTTAGTGGTGTGCGCATTTCATGTGAAACATTCGCAATAAAATCCTGGCGAATTTTATCAATATGATTTTTTTTAGAAATGTCTTGAGCAACTAGTATGAATACTTTCCCGTATGGTATTAATACCACGGATAACATTTTGTCAGGTTGTTTAGGTAGAGAAAATTCGACAGTACCAATTTGCTTTTCGAGAATATAATCTGTGAAGGTTTGACTGTTAAATAATTCTATTACAGATTTATCAGCGTGTTTATGCTTGCTGATAAACAATGTTCGGGTTGCAATTTCATTCCACCAGATTAGGTTGTATTGTTTGTCAAGTAAGAGAACAGCATCAGATATGCCAGTCGCAAAATTTTTGGCCCAAAAAATTCCGTCAGTTTTTGTTGATTTATTATTAACTGACATCATTTTTCCTGTATAAATCGATACCCAATACCACGTATCGACTCAATATTTTTGCCGTATTCAGTTAACTCAAGAATTTTTCTAATTCGACGGATATGTACGTCAACAGTTCTATCGGTGATACCTGTTTTATCATCCCAGGCCTTTTCAAGTAGCTTGTCTCGAGATTGGGCTTTATTTGGATGTTTGAGTAGTTGATATAGTAGTTTAAATTCAAGAGGTGCTATTTTGATATTTTCGTTATCTATTATGAGGATTCTTTCATTAGGATCCATTGTGATGCTTTTATATGTTAAAACTGGTTTGCCAGTATCTAGATCATTTTCTTGTCGACTCAGTTTTGGCTGATAGCGTTTCAATATGGTTTTAACTCGAGCAACTAATTCTTTTGGTGAAAATGGCTTGGTGATGTAGTCATCTGCGCCAGCATCAAACCCCCTGATTTTACTACTTTCTTCTGCTCTTGCGGTAAGCATGATGACAGGCACATCGTTAAAATCAGTATTTTTTCTTAAGTCTGTTAAAAATAAAACGCCAGATTTATCGGGGAGCATCCAGTCTAGAACAATGAGTGAGGGTTTATTCTTTTTTAGGAAGTTCCAGGCTTTCCTGATGCTATCAACTTCTGTTGTCTGGTAGCCAGCTCGCTTAAGCACAAATGAGATCATTTGCTGTATCGAAGGCTCATCCTCAATAATAAGAATAGGGTTTAATGTAGTTGACATAACTGCTCGCTGTAAGACCCAGTTCTGTATATATTAGAGTAATAATTATACGATATTACAAGAAATATTTTAGATATATGGTATTAAGTAAGAATGGTTAGTCAGTATAAGTGGCAATTTTAACATGGCCTACAGTTTTTTCTTTAAACTCTTGTTGTTGTTTTGCTTCAATGGATAATGTTGTAGTAGGGCGAGCTAACAAGCGTTGTAGGCCGATTGGTTCTCCAGTTTCTTCACAAAAACCGTATTCACCTTCATCAATTAATTTTATAGTTTTATTGATTTTGTTTAACAATTTTCTTTCGCGGTCTGTACGCTTTAAGTCAATCTGTTGTTGCTCAATAACTGTAGCAATATCAGTAACATCAGAGTTTCTTTCATTTACCTGTAACGTGTTTTTAACTTCAGAAATGTCGGCTAATATTTCTTCTTTTTGTGTTTCAAGTAGATTTCTGAAAAAGCTTAATTGAACCTCGTTCATGTAATCTGACTCTGGCATGTTTAGTAATTGTTCACGATTTATGATATTTGTCATCAATTTAACACCCTATGTTTTAAATTATATCCGTTTAGACGGCTATAGAATGAATAATCTAACATGTTATCTCTGTCTCTTATACACATCTCCGAGCCCACGAGACAGGCAGAAAT
>CAJXRW010000099.1 GCA_913060525.1 uncultured Gammaproteobacteria bacterium | reverse complement strand
TCTACACAGAGTAGATCGTCGGCAGCGTCAGATGTGTATAAGAGACAGAGATTATTCTGCTTGTTGCACCATTATTGGCTGCTTTTGAGGTGAAACCATCATGGAGTTCTGTTGAGGTGCTTGTTGTGGCTTTACCTGATGTTGTTGCGCCCCTGCTAATGCTTGATTATTTTGCGCAATAATAGTTTCTAAATTATCATTCACTGCTGACATAATATGCAATAACTTATTCTGTTGCTGAAGTAATACATTGGTCTGTTGAGCTTGTTTAAACATAACGTAAGCAATCGCTTTTTCACCTGGGTTAGCAGCTGCCACAGTATCTGAAAACTGCTTAAATGCTTTATTAATAGCATTATTGTAAGAAACAATTTCTGTTTCAAATCCAGTCATCCTATTTCCAATTTCAGACGTTGAAAAGTTTTGAGGCGGTGCATTTTTAACGTCTTCTGCTGGCATTGACTTGCTAATCTGTTGTGCCAATGACATTTCTTGCCCATTACCTGATAAAAAAACCGTGGGGGATGGAGCCTCAGTAATCTCACCAGCTGCATAAAGCGAACCCATACCTAAAAGTAAAACTGTTCCAATAAATTTAATCTTCATATTAACTTCCAATTAATTTTGATAATTATTTACCCTATGGCGTAATTCTTCCATTTTTTGTGCAGATTCATTTCCAACTATTGGTAAACCTTCTGGGTTAAGCAAACCAATTTGTACCAATACATTTGCTTGATCCCAATAAATATGCTCGTGTGTTACTTTACCTGCTTTAAAACCAACAATGACAACAAGCGGCGTTTCTATTTTTTTACCAGTTGGTTTTATATTTGGCAACATCCAACCTACCTCTTGGGTATGTGTAAATTTGATAATAATTTCATCTACTAATTGATTCTGATCAATCGTTCTTGAAACTGGAACCATTTCAGTATCTGGTGGAAAAAATTTATCTGCTAAAATTAAACTACTATAAAATTCTCTAGCACCCTCAACGCCTTCTCCGCCAATTAAGGTAGGAATATTATTTAAATGTGGGTCATCAGTCATTGTTGCTAAAGTAGTATCAAGATCTTTATTGATTTCAGCATTAATGTGTTTTTGAAAAGCATCGAGCAAATCCTGTTGAGCTTGTGATAATTTTCTCATATAACTCTCCTGTGTAACAGCATAAAAATAATAACGGGTGCGATTAAAATTGATGGTAACTAAGTAATGTTTCAAAATAAAATTCCCCTCTTGAGAGGGGTGGACGCGAAGCGGACGGGGTGTGGAAAAGCATTAAAATGAAAACTACCCCGTCAGGCTACGCCTGCCACCCCTTCGGAATCAAAGGGGAATTATTCTTTGCTATATTATAGCCACCTTTTTTAGGTTGCCCTCGATTTTAATCACACCCAATAATAACAATATACCAAACTAAAGGCTTGTCTCTAAAGTAAAAACAGTCACCTCTAAAACAATAGATTCATAAAATAAGCATACTATCACCATAACTATAAAAACGGTATTTTTCATCTATAGCATGCTGGTAAGCTTTAAAAATTTGATCTTTCAAAGCAAAGGCACTAATTAACATAATAAGCGTCGATTTTGGCAAATGAAAATTTGTTATCATGGCATCCACGACATTAAATTTTTTACCTGGATAGATAAAAATATCCGTCGGACCAAAAAATGGTTTAATTTGACCTGATTGGCTAGCCGTCTCCAAAGAACGAACGGTTGTTGTACCAACTGCAAATACTTGACCACCCTTTTCTTTAGTGAGTTTAATCTTTTCGCAAACAGATTCAGGAACTTCAATATATTCTGCGTGCATTTTATGATTTGCAACATCATCAACTTTAACAGGTTGGAAAGTTCCAGAACCTACATGCAAGGTTAAATAGGCGGTGTTAATGCCTTTATTTTCAATCTGATTAATCAGTTCTTTGGTAAAATGAAGACCAGCAGTTGGTGCAGCAACAGATCCATAATCTTTACAGTAAACAGTTTGATAACGCTCAATATCCATAGCCTCATCATTTCGATTCATATAAGGCGGTAATGGCATGTGACCATGACGTTCCATAGTTTGTAATGCATTGCCTTTAATAACTTTTAACTCATATAAGCTTTCATTTTTACTAATTATTTCTAATTCTAAATCCTGAATAATAACCTTAGAACCGACCTTCGGCGCCTTATTTGCACGAATATGGGCAAGGATAAAATCATCCGTTTCTATGCGTTCAATTAGCAACTCAAGCGCACCACCTGACTCCTTTTTGCCATACAATCGTGCAGACATGACTTTGCTGTCATTAAAAACAAGCAGATCATTAGGTGTTAAATAATCGATTATATTTGAAAAGGTATTATCAACTAGCGATCCAGTTTCACGATTTAAAACCAATAGCCTTGATTGGTCGCGCTTATCTAACGGGTAACGTGCAATCAGACTTTCTGGCAGCTGATAATCAAAATCATCTGTCTTCATTTAGATACCCATTGCTTGATAGATGAATCTTTTTTTAAGGGGTTTAAATTTATCAGTTGCAGATAGTCCTAGATTTCGGATTAAATTTAAAGGCTTGTAGTCATTAGAGAAACATTCTTTAAAAAACTTCATGCCGTAAATGGTCATTTGATTATCAAGTCTTCTTTTTTGCTCATAAGCTTGTAAAGTGCTGACATGTTCAATCAAACGCCCTGATTTTTTTGCCTTAATTAGCTCTTTTGACAACACAGCAACATCTTTAAAACCCAAGTTAACACCTTGCCCTGCTAATGGGTGAATTGTATGTGCCGCATCACCGACCAAAACAACACCTGGTTTATAATATGATTTAGTATGGCGTTCAATGAGTGGAAACTGAACTTTTTTAGATAACAATTTCAATTTCCCGAATTTATGCTCGATTGCTTTTTCAAGCTCATAACAAAACTCACTATTATCAAGCGCGATTAATTGATTGGCTTTGTCGGTTTCACAAGACCATACAATTGAACATTGATGAGAATTTTTCAACGGTAAAAACGCCAGCGGTCCTGTTTTAAGAAATCGTTGCCAAGCCGTTTGTTGATGATCTATTTCCGTTTCAATCACGCCGACAATTGCATTTTGGTTATATGGGGTAACCTCTAACTCAAAATCCAATGTTTTGCGCAACCAGGAATTCGCACCATCCGCACCAATAATTAACTTTGCCTGAACCACATTATTATTATCTAAGACAATCTCCCAATTTCCTGGAGCACCTTTAATTTCTTTTACTTTGATGCCAGTCTGAAGTTGAATGCCATGGTCTAAATCACAGACTTCATACAGTGCTTTTTGAATTGCTCTGTTTTCAATGATATAACCCAATTCAGTCTCACCGACTTCAAGACAGCTCATAGAAATATTTCCGCTTCCACCAGCATCCCAAACATGCATATCAGTATATGGTGACATACTGTTTTTATTAATTTCAGACCAAGCACCAATGGATTTTAATAACAACTCAGAGTTTCTATTAATCGCGCTGACTCTTAATGCATAGTCATCAGGTTGCCACTCCAACTGTGGCTTAGCGCCTTCTATCACACTAATTGAAAATGGTTGCCCAGATAATGACTTTGCCAGAGCAAGCCCCACCATTCCGCCACCAATGATACAAATGTCTTGTTGCTGATTCATGACTAACTCTCAATTTTGTTTAGATGTAACCGAGATAGTTTTCCATCACGCCCCATCATTACTTTATTCATTAATTTTTTACCAAATTTTGAACGTTCAAAAAAATGTAGCCCCAGCCTCCTACCAACACAGTATTTTAAAGATTGCTCCCCAAAGATATCTATCAATCCATTTGTAATGGTTGCCGTACGTTTTTGATCATTTAAACGCTGTACTTCGTATTGTTCAAGTAGAATATGATTATCTTCATTTAACCCATGTTCAGAAATTAAATCACCTAAACAGGCAATATCTCTAACGCTTAAATTAAACCCTTGTGCTGATACTGGGTGCAGGAAATGCGCCGCATTACCAAACAATAAAACATTATCTTTATATAGCTTTTCTGCGCGGATTAAACTTAGTGGGAACCAACCCACTTTGCCAATATTCAAAAATCTTCCTAAACGATATCCAAACTGTTCTTGTGTTTTTTTTAAGATTTCTGCTGGAGATAAGGTTTTAAAAATATCTGCAAGTTCAGGCGGCATAGTCCAAATACAACCACAACGATTTTGTGTTAATGGCAACATGGCTGTCACCCCATCTTTATAAAATCGCTCATAAGCCATACCTTCGTGCGACCGTTTTAATTGAATATTACAAACCATCGCAATTTGATTATATTGTTTTTTGTACGTCGGAAGTTCCAGACTTTCTCTAATTTGAGAGTTTGCACCATCACAAGCAATAATTAGCTTAGCATTAAGGGCATAGTATTTGTCACCTTGCTTAATTTTAAGATGATAATAGGCATCGGTTTTATCAATGGCTTCAACCATAGCAGGTGAGATAATTTTAACATTTTCATCTTTAATGGAATCAATTAAGGCATTATGCAAATATGGCATTTCAACAACCGCACCTAAAAAAGGTAAATGTTCTTTATCACCATTAATGGTAGCTTGACCATATCTGCCTTTATCAGAAACGTGAATTTGTTTAATTTCTTGCGCCTGAGATGACAACCTTTCCCATACACCTAGCGATTTAAGCGCACTAATGGTTGGGTATGACAAAGCAATTGAACGGTTATCTAATTCCGTAATTTTTGGCGATTGCACTTCTCTGGATTCAATCAGCGTAATGCTATAGCCCAATGCAGAAACCGCTTTAGCAAGCGCAAAACCGACAAGCCCACCGCCAATAACAACAATATCATTACTTGTATTAGGCATGTTGTTTTTTAATGACCTCGCATTCACTATGTAATAATAAGGATGCAACTTTTGCATATTCTACCAGCTCGATGTAAGCGCCCTCATCTTCGTCATCACCTAATTGTTCGTCGTCATATTGAAGTCGAGAAATTTTACTTAAATCTTCAATGGCTTCTTTAACTTCGTCAGAATAACCTGAATCTAATGTCACGCCCATTAAGCCAATTCCAGCTAAAAATCCTTGCGCCCATAATGCCAGTGCGCCAATTCTGTGGTGAAATGCCGCCGTATCATCTGGGAGTAAAAGTTCAAAATCAAAGAAGTCAGAAGTGTATTGTATCTGTGTCTTTTCGAACATTGAGCTTAAGTGTTCAATGGCTTCTTTGACCATTATGTCACCCTCTTCTATGTGGTCAGTGAGCATAGAATCAATCCAGGCAGTCTGCCTTACATCCGCCCCCACACAAAACAACGCACATAATAATCCGTGAGACTCCGATGCTTCAGTCAATGCTTTTAATGACCGTAATGATTTAGTGATATCGATATAACTTGGCATATTGATAGTAGTAGACATGTAAACTGCCTTATTTTTGTGATAATGATTAATTTTATCATTGATCAAACCAATAAAACATATTTATCACTTCAGCGATTAGAAGTCACGTCATTAAAAACATCCTGGTTTGGATAAATTTTCTTGATTTTTAATGAGGCAAAAAAATCGTTTAATTTCTACGATAATAGCCTGTAGAAAGAATTTATAAAGTCGATGTATTCATTCATAAGCTATATTCTACATACATAGAGTTAGGTAGCCATTCAGCACCCCTGTCAAAATGATTTGAACAAGCCGTCATGTTCCACATAGTAAGGTTACCATTAATATTGAAGTGAACATTATTTATAACCGTATTTATAGGAAACTGGGGCAGCGGTTGATTGGCAGCATAAGACAGGTTCGAATATGATTGCGAAGAACCATTCCAATTATCCCATGCAGCTGAACCGCCTCCTATACAGCTATTTTGTATAGGGAGTGAATACGGGCTATATGATAGTGAGCTTGATGCAAGTGGCACCTTGGTTATTTGGTTAGTTTCGCTATCTTTTACATAAAAACCAACATCATTAATAATGTTATTTTGGACTATTGCAAAACCGTTACCCTCACGCCCTAGCCTATTCCAAAATTGATATACAAGCGGATAATAAAACCCATCAATTTCAGCTGACACAGCCAGCATGTGAACGGTTGAATCTTGATTAGATTTATAGTTTTGAGCCATATTACCCATTGAAAAACTATAACTCTCATACCAAGGGTTCAGATGATCAGTCCAACTAAATCCAAATTCGTTCACAATCGACCTAGTTCCACCATATACTTTAAAATAGGGATCAGCGGTATCATCCTTGTTTTTAGTCACATAAGGCGCATCTATTAAATTTGAAACATCCGTAATATACCAGTTAGATAGACGTGGTAGATCAGAATTGCCACTAGGTCTTGGTGAAAGAATTTGAGTCCAACCGCTTCCCCAATTAGCCATACTTTCCTGACTTGTATTAAGTTGTGTTCCTACCGTTTCTGGAACGCCAGTCCAAGCAGCCCCTATTGCAGTCTCATCTCTAAACTCAGCTGATGATTTCCATAAACGACATGTTAAATAATGTTTGCCAACCTCTGCAATCGTGCCTTGTATAGTAGGCGTATAGGTAACTAACTCACTATCTGTTTGACAGGCGTAATAAACACCATACATTTGTTCATATAATACTTGCATTGACTCTTTAGGCTTATTTATATCAATATATAACGGCACAATCATACCATCTTTATATTCTGGATTTCCTGCAGTAAATATAGCGGTATTGGATTCGGTCAATTCAGGAAAAAATGAAGGACAAGTCTTATCATTCAAACCATTTTGGTATTCCTCAAAAGTAAGGTTTTTTGAAATGGAGTCTGTAAAATAATTCATACAAGCATTTATATCTCTAATTTGTGGTGCTTGGTAAAAAACAGTATTAGGGTTTAAGTCGCTATTGAGAGAGAATTTAAACCCCGTTTCACCTGCAATGTAATCCCTAGGATGAAAGCTTTTAGTGGCTATAATGTTGTCATAATTAATCTGGTTGACTATTGTATAATATTTTTTATTGCCATCACCATCAGTGTAAGGCAGCTTGAAGCCATCATTATTACCAACCCACAAATTTTCTTCACTTGTAGATAATTGACCAGGAATTGGAAGATCTGAAACTATATAGTTAGTAATATTTTGATATAGCTGGTTCACTATACCTGCATAAAATAAATTTAAATTAGTTTGGGCAGCATTATAGTCATCAATATTTTTATTAGCCAATGACTCAAGCTCCGCTGCAGATGCGTTGTCGTTAGCATAGGTTACACGGTAGTGAGTTCTAGGGACATAGGATAAAGTTGGCAATTCAACTAAATATGAATGCTGACTCAGACTGATGTAATCTGCACCAAGTAAATTTATCTGGTTTGCTATTCGCTCTAAATAATAAATCTCTGAAATCGGTACAAGACTTAAATCTGTCTCTTATACACATCTGACGCTGCCGACGATCTACTCTGTGTAG
>CAJXRW010000098.1 GCA_913060525.1 uncultured Gammaproteobacteria bacterium | reverse complement strand
TCAAAAAACTCCTATATTCAACACAAATCACTAAATTTTAAGTGCGATTCCCCTGAAGTGGTGATCAAATTCACTTTACAGGCCTATAAAATCATGTGTAGAATACCCACCCAATATACTTTAATAAATATAGGCGTTTAAGAGAGGTGAATGAGAGATGCCATCAGTCAGAGTGAAAGAAACTGAACCGTTTGATATTGCCTTGCGCAGATTTAAACGCTCGTGTGAAAAAGCAGGTATTATGTCCGAGCTTCGTCGCAGAGAATATTACGAAAAACCCACCTGGATTCGTAAACGCATGAAAGCAGCAGCAGTTAAACGACGTATTAAGAATTCACGCGAATATTCTTAGTAAACTATTGTAAAACAACGGATAGGGGTCATATATTTAAGTGTCAAACATTAGACAAAGATTAATAGACGACATGAAAAAAGCCATGAGGGATAAAGATAAAGATAAGCTCTCAACTATCCGCATGGCACTTGCTGCAATTAAGCAAAAAGAAATTGATGAGCGCATTGATATTTCTGATGAGAATGTTGTTACCATTATCAGTAAAATGATTAAACAGCGCAAAGACTCATACGCTCAGTTTCAGCAAGCTGCCCGTCCTGAGTTAGCCGAAAAAGAAGCTTTTGAAATTTCCATACTATCTCAGTATCTCCCAACACCCTATACACCTGATGAACTAAGCAGTTTAATTAAAGAAACTGTCATTAAGCTTGGTGCAAGCTCCATGCAAGACATGGGACAAGTAATGGCATCACTAAAACCCAAGGTCATGGGTAAAGCAGATATGGCAGATGTTAGTAAAATCCTCAAAAGCTGTCTAAGCTAATCAAACACCAATGAAGGGTCACATCCCTAACGATTTTATCAACATAGTTATTTCACAGACCGATATCGTTGAGATCATTTCTCGCTTTGTACCATTAAAAAAAAGAGGTGGCAGTCATATTGCCTGTTGTCCTTTCCATAATGAAAAAACCCCATCATTCCATGTAAGCCAATCAAAACAAATATATCATTGCTTTGGCTGTGGAGTGGGTGGTAACGTTATCACTTTTCTTAAAGACTATGATGGCTTAAGTTTTATTGAAGCAGTAGAAGAACTTGCTCAAATCCAAAATATCAACATCCCTTATGAAAACATAGATAATCAAGAAAATAAAGCGGCACCATATATTGATACCGTGGCTTTGTACGAATGCTTGACTGAAATACAGAAATATTATACTTGGTCTCTGAAAATGCACGCTGATGGCAAAAAAGCAATAAACTATCTTAAAGAAAGGGCGCTGTCTGGGGAAACGGCAAATTTTTTTAAAATCGGATATGCTCCAAATGAATGGAATGCTATTTCAAATAATTTCAGCAAAAAACATGGAAATGATACCCTCATCAAAACGGGCATGATTATACCAAAGAATCAAAAAAATTATGACCGATTTAGAAACCGTATCATGTTCCCTATACGTAACCGCAAAGGGCAAACAATTGGATTTGGTGGAAGAATTTTTAATAATGAAACAAATCAACCTAAATATTTAAATTCACCTGAAACCGAAATATTCCATAAAGGACAAGAATTATACGGTCTTTATGAAGCCAAACAGCTCAATAAAAAACTATCTGAAATTTTAATTGTCGAAGGATATCTTGATGTTATTAGCCTGCATGAACAGGGGTATAAAACATCTGTGGCAACTCTAGGAACAACAATTTCTGTTTCCCATCTAAAAATCTTATTTCGGGAATGCTCAACATTAATTTTCTGTTTTGATGGTGATGATGCTGGAAAACAGGCATCTTTAAGGACAGTCAAATTAATTCTACCATTATTAAATGAAATAAAAACAGCTAGATTCCTTATTTTACCCCAGGGAGAAGACCCTGATACAATCATTCAGAGAGAAGGTTTAAGTATATTTTGCGAAAGAATATTTAATGCCATAACAGCAACAGATTATATTATGTATTGGCTATCGAATGAATATAACCTCATCACAGCCGATGGCCAATCAAAAGCGATTAATCAGTTACAAGAACTATTATCACTCGTCTCAGATGTTATAAAACAGGTCGTATTAAATAATTTTTCTAACGCCTCAGGTCTATCGCTCTCACAAATTAACAGGTTATTCAAATCAAAACATAAAATAAATATCACTTCCAGTCTAACGTACTATTCCAAAATTGATATTTCAAAACTGCCTGTCACTCACAAAATAATTCAGTGTATTTTTATTAACCCTGACTTGGCAGAAGAAATTGATACAGATATCCTTGAGGAATATAGCTCTAAAAATATAGAAATTTTATTAGACATAGTTTCTTACGCCAAGAAATATAAAATAACAGCCATACTTATTCAAGAGCTATGTAATAAACATCCTAGTCAGAAAAACTTATTCTATACCCTAGCTTCTTCAAATATTGAATTAAATAACAATGATGAAATTAAAACCGAATTACTAGCAAGCATGAAGTCGTTAGAAAAATTTTACCAACAAAAAAAACTGGATTATCTCGTTGAAAAATCTAAACTTTATTCATTATCAAGAGAAGAAAAGGAAGAACTCCTCCATTTGCTTCACAAATCAGGTAAATAATCGCTACAATTTTACCATAACCAAAAAGTAGACATTCACGTACAAGAGAGCTACAATCTCCCATCGCGTAGATGTAAATATCGACAAATAATAAAATTTATGAGCGTTATCATTATGAGCACAATGAGCAGAGAAGAGCAAATAGCCAAGGTACAGGAACTTATTTCTTTAGGTAAGGAAAAAGGCTATTTAACTTATACAGACATTAACGATTACCTCCCAGACAATGTAACAGATGCTGATCAACTAGAACAGGTTATTCAAATAATAAGCGCAATGGGTGTCAAAGTATTCGAAAGCACACCTGATGAAGAAGAAGTTTTACTGGCTCAAGATGCGGCGGATGATGATGCTGCTGAGGCAGCCGCTCAAGTACTATCAAATGCTGATTCAGAATTCGGACGAACAACTGACCCAGTTAGAATGTACATGAGAGAAATGGGAACAATTGATTTACTGACTCGTGAAGGCGAAATAGTTATTGCCAAAAAAATTGAGGAAGGAACAAAACAAGTTATTGATACTATATCTCGATACCCTATTGTTACGAAAAATTTGTTAGAGAGATACGAAGGTTTAGTGGAAGAAGCAATTAGTCTTATTGAAGATGAAGAAATAGAAGAAGGTACGGTAATTCTACCCACTTCTTCGAAACTGTCTGACCTAGTTACAGGCTTTAATGACACTGAAGATTTTGAT
The DNA here is from genome assembly GCA_913060525.1 of uncultured Gammaproteobacteria bacterium. GTDB lineage: Bacteria > Pseudomonadota > Gammaproteobacteria > Francisellales > Francisellaceae > CAJXRW01. The sequence continues at coordinate 4,235 of CAJXRW010000098.1, read as the reverse complement.
GCAACGGGTTCTGACATTGGCTCTATGCTAGATGATCCTGAGCATACCTTAACTGATGAAATTACGCCTGCAGAGTCAGAAGATGACTCTGAATCTGAAAGTAACGATGATGACACAGCCACAACAGAAGATACAGGTCCTGATCCAGAACAAGTGGATCAGTACATGAAACAGTTAAAAACCTTATACAAGGACTTGGTTGCTATCGAGAAAAGGCATGGCCAGTCTGGTTTAGAATACACAACAGCGGTTGATGCATTAGCCGCTCAATTTATGCTCTTCAAATATGCAAGCCCTCAGCTTAATACCATGATTAACATCTTACGTAATTTAATGAACGATGTACGTAAACATGAACGCAAAATCATGCATCTTGGTATTGAAACAGGGAAATTGCCTAGAACTATCTTCATAAAAAACTTTCAAGGAAATGAAGATAACCTCAGTTGGATTACTGAGTACACTGCAAAGTACCCAACACTGAATAATGTATCTGTTGATATCATTGATCATCAATCTAAAATTGCCGATATTGCTAAAAAAAGCAATATGGCAATTTCAGATATTCGAACTGCTAATAAAAAAATGTCTATAGGTGAAGCGAAAGCACGCAGAGCCAAAAAAGAAATGATTGAAGCAAACTTAAGACTTGTCATCTCAATTGCTAAAAAATATACGAACCGCGGATTACAATTCTTAGATCTAATTCAAGAAGGCAATATTGGTTTGATGAAGGCTGTTGATAAATTTGAATACCGCCGAGGTTACAAATTTTCCACCTATGCAACTTGGTGGATAAGACAAGCTATCACACGCTCAATTGCTGACCAGGCCAGAACAATTCGCATACCAGTTCACATGATTGAAACAATCAATAAACTTAACCGAATATCTCGCCAAATGCTGCAAGAAAATGGGCGTGAGCCTACACCTGAAGAGTTAAGTGAAAAAATTGATTTGCCAGAAGACAAAATCAGGAAAGTATTGAAAATTTCTAAAGAGCCTATCTCTATGGAAACACCCATAGGAGACGATGATGATTCTCACCTTGGAGATTTTATTGAAGATTCAGGCTCTGACTCACCATCTGATAGCGCAACTGCTGAAAGCTTAAAAGAAGCCACTTCAGGAATTCTATCCACACTTACAATGCGTGAAGCAAAAGTATTGCGTATGCGCTTTGGTATTGATATGAACACGGACCATACCCTAGAGGAAGTAGGCAAACAGTTTGATGTTACTCGTGAAAGGATTAGACAGATTGAAGCAAAAGCTTTACGCAAGTTACGTCATCCATCACGCTCAGAAATGTTGAAAAGTTTCTTGACTGAATATGGTTCTGAGAGCTGATAGTAGCTCCATATAACGACTTTCATTATAAAATTTATATGAAACCATCTCGGAAAATGTTCTAGTTTGATATATATTACTTATAATATTAATTTATTTATATATGCTGATGAAAGCGATACATTTAAAGTACACTGCTAGCGCATTAGTCATAGCAATTGTTCTTTCTGGCTGTACTGGCACGACAATTCAATATACAGATCCTGATGCAGTTGATACAACAAGTCTAGATTTTAGCTCTACTGACTTGCAAACAACCGCAGCCAAAATGGTAAATTCCATGCTAACTTCTCCTAGAATAAGCAAAATTACTGTAGATGAAAATTCTTTACCTGTCATCTGGCCTGAAACAATTCAAAACCGTACGAATGAACATATCGATACTGGAGCGATACAAAATTCGGTTACTACTGAGTTATTGAATAGTGGCAAATTTAATATTGTTGACATGAACAAAGTAGACGCAGTAAAAGCACAAATGCAATACCAGCATTACTCTGGCATGGTTTCACCAGATAAAGCAGTTAAAATAGGTCAACAAGTTGGGGCTCAATACATGTTATTTGGTGATATAACCAGCATTAGCGCTCAGAATAATTATCAACAATCACAGTTCTTTCAAATCACGATGAAATTAATGGATTTGCAATCTGGCTTAATTATCTGGCAGGGACAAAAACAAATCAGAAAAGTTGCACAAAAAAGCTATTTTGGTTGGTAAGAAATAACCCAAGGAGCTGACATGAAGAAGCTATATAAGTATTTATATTATACACCCATTAGTTTAGGTTTATTTTTAACTGGTTGTGCCTCCACTTGCACAAGCATTCCTTCAGGTACTGATAAAAACAATGAAATCGGCACAAGTTTTTTTAACAAAATACAGGTATCTCAACCTCAATCAACTCACTTACAAAACGGTTTCACCCAAGCCACAGCAAATGTTTCTAATTTGACATCTGATGCACAGTTAGTTCAGTATCGAGTGATTTGGTTTAATAATGACGGGACTCCTATTGATAACAATATGCCCTGGACACCACTGCAATTATACCCAGAATTAACAAAAACTATTGCAGCAGTTTCACCCAATGAATCTGCAACTAAATACCATGTTGAAGCATGTATGTTAAAACCAACGAATAACCTGGTGACATTTTACCGTGATTAAACTTTCATTATTAGATAAAATCATTACCGAAATCGACCATACCGTTAAGACTGTTATTAACAAAACCAATATCCCTACTCGCCAAAACCCAGCAAAGAATATTAGTGAAACCGATTTGTCTGACATAGAAAAAAAACACGCTTCTGGATTAATGCGCGTAGACCATACGGGTGAAATTTGTGCACAAGCATTATACCGCGGGCAGGCTTTTATGGCAAAAACTGAAGATACTAGAAACAACTTACTTCAAGCAGCGGATGAAGAAAATGATCACCTTGCCTGGACTCAAGAAAGACTTGAGGAACTTGAAAGCCACAGAAGCTATTTAAATCCTTTCTGGTATAGTGTTTCTTTTGGCATAGGTGCAACAGCAGGTTTGATTAGTGATAAAGTCAGTTATGGCTTTGTCATGGAAACTGAACATCAAGTAATGAGCCATCTAAATAAGCATATCACCTCATTACCAGTCAACGACAATAAAAGCAGAAAAATATTACAACAAATGCATCAGGATGAAGCAGAACATGCTACAAATGCAGAAAAACAAGGTGGTACTAACTTACCCCTACCCATTAAATTTCTTATGAAGTTACAATCAAAGGTAATGACAAATACCGCCTACCACATATAACTACTTCAATAATTCTCCTACTAAAGTATTTACCTGGGACAATTGTATCGCCTTAAGTCTTTCTATCCTAAAAATACTAATCAGGTCAGCCAATGCCTCATTAAAATCAATATTAACAATCATATACTTATATTCATGGCAGTGTGAAATTTCATCTTTTGCCTTTGCCATTCGAGTTTGAATAATGTCATCTGAATCTTTATCTCTCAGGCGAAGTCTATCCTCAAGCGCTTGCAAAGAAGGTGGTAAGATAAAAATACTTATGGTTCTTTTAGGGTACAAGGCTTTGACTTGACGCGCGCCCTGCCAATCTATCTCTAAAATGACATCTTTACCTAACTCAACCAGTCTATCTATTTCTTTTTTTGCTGTGCCATAGTAATTCCCAAACACATTAGCATATTCAATTAATTCTTCATTTTTAATTAATGACTGGAAGTCATCCTCATTAGCAAAATAATACTCCACGCCATTACTTTCACCTGGTCGAGGTTTTCTGGTGGTATGTGATATACAAACACCAACCCATGTTAAGGTTTTTAATACCTGGTTAACAAGTGATGTCTTCCCAGCACCTGATGGCGCACTAATAACATAAATAATGCCCTTACGTGGTTGATCCATTTTAATATAGCCAACTAATAAAATAACAATAAGCCTAGAATGGATAAATAAAACTGTCAATTAGATAATAAGAATATTAACGCCGAGTTGAGAATGCGTGGGTCAACGTCTGTTGGTCAAGATATTCTAACTCGCCACCAAAAGGAACACCATAAGCAATTTTAGATATTTTTATTTTATCATTACCTAACATCTCACTTATGTAATGTGCTGTTGCCTCACCTTCAACAGTTGGACTAATCGCCAATATAATCTCTTCAATATCTTCTAGCTGCCTGACCAGCACATCTAGCTTTAACTCATTAGGCCCAACGCCATCTAAAGGTGAAATCTTACCATTGAGGACAAAATATCGCCCTTGATATGCCGAAGACTCTTCAATAGCCAATAAATCCAAAGGGGATTCCACCACCTGTCTCTTATACACATCTCCGAGCCCACGAGACAGGCAGAAATCTC
>CAJXRW010000097.1 GCA_913060525.1 uncultured Gammaproteobacteria bacterium | reverse complement strand
GAGATTTCTGCCTGTCTCGTGGGCTCGGAGATGTGTATAAGAGACAGCTTATTATCCTATAGATATGTCAACGATTAGTAAGTATGAAAAAAACCGAATACAACTAAATTATCTATATTAGGTAATTTAGTTCAATCTGTTGATGTGGACTCTGAGTGAAACGTGCTTTTACCGCTAACGGAAAATATAACTTATAACTATACGGAAATAATATGAAGGTCTTATTTTATACTTATCCAAATTACTATAAAGCAGATTTTTTAGGAAGGCTGCGCAACAGTTCAGGTTTAGAGATATCTGAGTTGACTAGTTGTGACATAATGCGTGATTTGTGCGCTCCAATTTTTAAAAATGAGTCAGATTCTTTGAAATTTATGTGGAATATTCTATGGAAAAGCAAGCGCGATGAGCTTTATTTATGTAGCGAAGCTATGCTTGAGAAAATGCTTGCCAGTAATTTTTCTTTGTCATTCAAAAGATGTGATGTTTTAAGGCGGACCTTTGGGTTAATTAAGAATATTCTCGATGAATATCAACTATGGATTAAAAATAGTTACAGCTTATATGAGGATGGTGAAAATAAATTTGCATTTTTTTTAAATTCAGATGATCGAGGTCAGGCTTTTCAAACGTTAGATAAGCTAGTGTTTGATTATGTCAAAACCCATGAAGTAATTTTAATACCTGGAACTAATCGGTCAATTGCTAGCCCATTAATTGGTTCAAAAAAAATCATTAAATATTTACAAGGTATAGATAAAATAAATATAGAGTTGCTGGAAAAGATTGTTGACTTTACTTGTGGCCCTCATTTTTGTGATATTATTTCAAATTTTTTCGACACACTAATCGTAACATTGATTTATAAGCATGCGATAAAACTACAACTGCCTATGATTTCATTATGCCATGGTGCGCAGATTGGTTATATATATTTGGGTGGATATATAGATTATTCATTACGTCGCTATAAGCCTTGTAGTTGGAATTTAGCAAAAGTAGAGTTTGGGCCTGACCATCCCGTTCGTCGTTATTTTGGTTTACGTACATCTTATGTTGGTGATTATTATAATACTGTATTCATGTCCATAAATTCTGACTTTCCCATAAAAAACTTAAATGCGATTACAAGAAAATACAGTGATCTTAACCTCAATGTAGAGTCTGGTTTAAGTTCATTTTGGGATGTAAATGAAGCGTTCGTTGAATATTATAATTTCCATAACATTCATGGGCTTCAGTTGCATATTGAAAATACGATAGAAGGACAGAATGCCATTATTAAGTATATAAATAATCTTATTAATAACCGACAAAAGGTATTTGAAGCCAGTTTTAAGGATATAAAATTTGGACCAAAATTAACCAATAATAACTATCCAAATCTCTATTTAGAATCTACCAAGGGGTTCAATCTAGATGATGATAAACAAGAATTATATTTATCTACAAAAATTCATCCAAATAAACTATAAATGGGGCAAAATATCGCAAAACCCAGGGCAATCACACTTAAGTCAAACTGTACGTCATTCCCGCGCAGGCGGGAATTATAATACCACTGTTCTAGACAGCCATAGTTAGATTTATTCTTCCCATATTATGCAGCCTTTTTATTTATATTAGCTTTATTAAATAGAAAAAGTTTTATTAATAGATCTGAGAATATAGGTGATATAGCAAATAAGTTACTACATTTAGGGTAATGATCACCTAACCGAGTAAATAATACTGAAGTGAATATGTAAAAATTAATGGCCAAATTTATCTTAAAGAGGAGTTTTAAAATGCAAATGAAAGCTTATATGTGTGGCATGATGATTATTTTAACTGTTCAGCTTAATGCAAAGGCTGGGCTTGAATTAATTGTTGAGAATAACTGTGAAATGCCTGTGACTTTTTATACAGATACTAAAGCCGATGATAAGCAAAAAACTAAATGGCAATTAGCTCCAAATAGTTATAAGAATATTGGTTATTATTATAACGATAATGTATTCGATAAGCACACTTACATAAATATAGGGTTTTCTGATGATCTCAGCCAAGCTAATGGAAAGCTCCATTTGGATATTGATAATGGTTGGACGACTAATTCCGCTACGTTTGAAGATATGAAAGGTCCTATAGAAGTAGAGCGCCAAGGATACCAAAAAGAATTTCTGCATAAATGGCATAGCGTTACAAATTATGGAACACCTACATTTACCATATCTTCTTGCCCAGAATTAATTAATGTTCATCAAAGTGTATTCAAAGGAGTTGATCGCTTATTAATATTTGGTGATAGTTTAAGTGATAAAGGTACACTGCATGAATATACAAAAGGTATTATTCCAAAATCAACCCCATATTATTCTGGAATGTTTTCTAATGGGCTACCTTGGTCGGTTATTTTAACGAAGCAGTTAAATCAAATAGGTATTGATGTAAGTAATTATGCTGTTGGTGGTGCAACAACAGTTGCCCATGTTGATACAGAACACTTACCTTATAGTTTAGGTGGTGAGTTAAACGCTTTTAAAATAAATAAAATAAAAAATGGATGGAATGTTAAAAACATGGCAGCCATCATTTTTATTGGTGCGAATGACTACTTAACAGCCCCCGACAATCTGACAGAGCTAGAAGTGAATCATCAAGTTAGTCAGGTGACAAGCAAGATTATTGAAATCGTTAAAGAGTTAAATAATCTTGGTATTAATAAATTTATAATGATTGGCTTACCTAATTTAGGGGATGTCCCAGAAAGCAAATATGATACAGGAAATGGGGAAATTACGGCAAAGTTAAGTAACCTGCATAATGAAAGGCTGAAAGCCTTTGTAGAATCCCTTGGTAATAAATCAGTTCAAATTCAATATATTGATATATGGAAGTTATTTAATGAAATGGTTTATAAAACAGATGCATTTAATGAAGAATATAAAACAACCATCACAGACACACAAGGATCTTGTTGGTCGGGTGGATATGCATTATCACAAACTATAAAGGATAAAGAATCAACTGTTGGATTATTGGTTAATCAGAATCCACAAGGAGAATTTAATCCTGAAATTCAGGCTGTCCCATATACCCCTGATATTATAAATGCTGTTTTATTTGGAAGCCTGGGGGTGAGATGTAATAGCCCTGAAACTAAAGTATTTTTTGATAGAGTTCATCCAACGTATCAAGTTCATAAGGCATTTTATAAGTATTTTTTGCAACAAGTAGGAATCACAGCTGTTAAAATTTAATAAACCTTGTCAATTAGACCATGAGATGGCCTTCAAATTTCTGCTTTATAATATGTAAGAAGCATTCAATATTATTATCAATAAGGTATTACTATCTAAATTTTTTAATGCTGGTGAAAAGTAATACTTTCGCCTTTTAGCTATAGTTAGATAAATGGAAAATATATTGTATGGAAACATTGAATGTGCATTTTATATGGATAGGGAGTGCCATAACTCAAAATGTTGAGAAGTTCATATATGATAAGGCGTTAATACTCTATACTTTTTTCGAACGTTCATATTGCCTAAAAGTTAATGTTTGGACGGACAAATCATATGGACAGCCAATAAAGAATCCAGAGCTTATTCGACTGAAACGTCACCTTGAAGTTAAATACCTTAATCCAATTCCATTGATTATAGAATGTGCTGGGACCGATTATTTTAAATTTTGGGAAATATTAAAAGGCCCCGTACCTTTTAAGTCATTTTCTAAAGAGGATTATGAGCATCCTGATGCGCTAGATAATGTTCAACATGGGGAGTGGTCTAAAAAAGATCAAGGTAGAAACCTTGTACCATTTTTAGCGGCTGCTGCAGATTTAATAAAAGTGTTATGTCTTTTGCATGGTCAAGGGAAAAATCTATACTTAGATATTGGGTTGGAGGTGCACGATGAATTCAAAGAATTGCAATTTAAAAAGTTTTATCCAGAGTTTTTAAATAAGTGCCAAGCACTGCATGATAACTTGAGCTATATGGATTATATTAAGAATACTGAAAAGGCTCAATATTGTGCTGAATTCGAAGAGAGTTCACGAGATGGAATGCCCTTCCTTAAAGATTATAACGCTATTGATAAGTCTAGTTCTACATTCGATAAATTGAAAATGTGCAATTTGAAGGCTGATCCTGATTTTTGGCAGGAATTCAAAGAAGCACACCCTTGTATATTATTTAATGGTCAGGGTATACCAAAATTTAGGGCCGATGTCGATGTTGCGGCGGCTAGTAGCGTTCGCAATAAATATGAAATTGGTCAATTTGAATCTGATTATCTGAAAACCTGTGAGACTCAGTTCTGGCTTTTTGACTTACAGATTCTCTATAGTGGCGGTACGATGAAATCAATTAATTTTTTCAAAGATGTTTTGAAAGAATTACAGCTGGATATGAAACGTGAACGATACCGATATTATGCAAGCAAGCTTAAGCGCACTGTTCCTCCGGTGTTTCGTTCTTTTGTGGGAGTGGTCTTGAATACGGCTTGGTTATTAGAAGCAGGAGAGGAGCAGGGTCATTACAAAAATGGAAAGACGGGCGTAAAAGAAAAAAATCGTTTTTATTTAAGTCACGCTGGTGATGGTATGCCGATGTTTGGCGGCTTATATTTTAAGAATAGGGATAACCCTAAAAACCCAATGGTTGATTACAAAAAAACGGATGCCCTTTTAAAGTTGGAGGGTAAGTCTAAAACGGATGACTTTTTAAGCAGCTTACCTTTTAGCCATGAACAAACAAATGCTTACCTAAAGAATAAAACGCATGGATTGATTCAGGCAATTAATACAGTAAAATATGGCAAGCAGCAAATGTCTTTAGTAGATGAGAATGCCCAGGAAGAATCAAAAGAAGAGAGTAAATTAACAATATTATGATTATGTAATTTTAGTTAACCATTACACTTCACCCGTAAACGTTTATTTTCTTTATGAAGCTTTAATAGCTCGATTTGTTCATCTGAATTCAATATTTGCCCAGATTTTTCAGCCTCTAACTTCTGTTTCCACTTGCTGAGCATATTTGCTCTAATGCCTAATGAAGTAGCAGCTTCTGTAACCTTGGTCAACTACCAAAGCGACTGCTCCTTCTTTAAAGGCTTGACTATATTTACGTCTCTGTACCATTTTTTACACTCCTATAGTTGATGCTATATCATACTATCTCTTATAAAAGCGTCCAATATCATTAGACCAGAACAATAGCAACAGGCACATTTTAACTACAAGAAAATCATATACAAAATACTATATCGTTACATTACCACCTAGGAATCGATATTGTTTAACAATGAATAATTATTTAATAGGACTGTTAAATTTTAATAATCATTGTTAGTTGGCCTATGAACGAATCATCGAATTTTTAAGATATAATTTGATCAAAGCAGTACTGCAATAAAGTGATTTCTGCTGAAACATAACGAGGACTTTACAGCTTTTTGCAGCTATAGATAAATAAAAGGGGTATATATGGAAACGTTGAACATACATTTGATATGGATAGGAAGTCCAATAACGCCTGATATTGAAAGGATTATCTATGATAAGGCTGTAATTTTATACGCTTTTTTTAAGCGGTCTTATTGTCTTAAATTTAATATTTGGACAGATAAATCATATGGTCAGCCAATAAAGAATCCAGAGCTTATTAGGTTGAAAAAGTATCTTGAAACTATACAAAATTCACCAGATGTAATTAAATATCTGAATCCAATTCCTTTAATTAAGGAATGTGCTGGCCATGATTTTTTTAAACTCTGGGAAGTGTTGAAAGGCCCTGTACCTTTTAAATCACTTGAATATGACAGTCAGCTAGGCTGTGAAAAACAGGCTGAATGGTCAGCTAAATATAAGGGAGATAACCTTGCACCATTTTTAGCTGCTGCATCAGACGTTATCAAGGTTTTATGTCTTTTTCAGGGACAAGGAAGGAATCTATACATTGATATGGGTTTAAAAACACATGATGAATTTGAAGAAATGAACCTTAAAAAAGCTTTTCCGGAATTCCATGAAAAGTGTGAGAAATTAGAGAAAGGTATAGAATTGAATGACCGTGTTTACAATACTAAAAAGAATCAAGATTATCTGAAATTTCTGCAGAGCTCACGAAATGGTGTTCCCTTATATAATGCGGAGGAAGATAAATTTAAGCCTGCTAAATTTGATAAATTGAAGATATGGAATTTGAAGGCTGATCCTGATTTTTGGCAGAAGTTCGAAGAAGCGCACCCTTGTATGTCCTTTAATGGTCAGGGCATACCAAAATTTAGAAGCGATGTTAATGTTGCCGCAGTTGGCGGGTTGCGAGACGCATATTCCCTATGCGACGAAGATATAGAATATCTAAAGGATTGTAACAAGAAGATATGGATGTTTGATTTGCAGATTATGTATAGCAGAGGAACAGAGGAGTCAATTAATTTTTTCAGAGATGTCTTGAAGAATTTAAAATTGGTTGCTAAACAGGCGCGATATGACTATCAAGCAGCCGCTCTAGGAAATATGTATCCTCCAGTTTATAAAGCATTTGTAAAAACCGTGCTTCAGACCCCCTGGTTATTAGAATACGGGGATAAGTCTAAAAATAGTTTTTATGCAAATCAAAAAACAGGTGTAAAGGAAGGATATCTTTTAGACTTAAAGCTTGCTGGTCAAGGTGTGCCAATATTTGGCGGGTTATACTTTAAGGATAGGAATAACCCTAAGAACCCAATGGTTGATTATAAGCAGCCTGAGCAGGTTATAAAGACAGCTGGTACTATTAAGGAAGATGGTCACTTATCAAGCAAAGTAAATTGCGACCAAACTCTCTCTTATGTATATAATAAGTCTCCAGCATTAGTTCGTGCAATTGCTGAGGTAAAAAGTTTCAATCCAGAAACTCAAGTTTTATATGAGGGGTTCAATGAAGAAAGTAAACAAAATAATGATAACATATATAATGATTTTGCAGCATGCTTTATAGATCCCACCTTATCGAATGAGATAAAAAATCGCAATTCAGGAGTTCAGTTTTTATATAAAGAGCTGGAACCTCAAGAAGAAAGTAAACAAAATGACGATAACATATATAATAATTTTGAGTCAGGCTTTATAAAGCGAACTTCATCAATTTATTTAGATGACAATAATACGGAAGCGACTAATAAGTTTTTTGGTTATGATAATCAAGTGATGAGTAACCAGATATTCCAAGAAAAAAAATCTTCTGTTGTAAAAGAAAACGCTTTAGCTGATTTATGGCACATATATCAACATGGTTTGCGAGATATTGCTCAGAATGGTACTAAGGATAAATCAAAAAAACAGTTAATTATAGAAGCCCAAAGTTTTCAGGAATTGGCTTTCATGTGCTGTAGACGTCGTAGTTGGGGAAAAGGATTAACTGGCAGCGCAAAAGCCCTAATAAATTATATTAATAATAACCTAAAGTGTAGGGAGTTGTTGGGGATAAAGGTTATGGATATAGATCTCCTTCGATACATTGGTTGCTATGGAGATATTAATGAAGCTAATGCGCGAAATACCCAGATGCGTCAAAATCTGTCTCTTATACACATCTCCGAGCCCACGAGACAGGCAGAAATCTCG
>CAJXRW010000096.1 GCA_913060525.1 uncultured Gammaproteobacteria bacterium | reverse complement strand
CGAGATTTCTGCCTGTCTCGTGGGCTCGGAGATGTGTATAAGAGACAGCAGATTAACGCCTCATCTTCCGCTTGGCGAATAAAACTTAAAATAGATTGTGAGTGATCATTACAGTCTAACCAGCGGAATCCTTGTTGCTCAAAGTCATATTTGTGCAAAGATTTTTCTTTAGCATAAAGATTATTTAAGTCACGGGCTAATAACTGAACACCTCTATTTGAGGGTACATCACATAAATACCAGTCCAATGCTTTATTTTCATTCCATTCTTGCCATTGACCAAATTCGCTACCCATAAACAATAATTTCTTGCCTGGGCTTAATAGTTGATAACCTAGTAACAGACGAAGATTCGCCAATTTTTGCCATTCATCACCTGGCATTTTATCCACTAAAGCGCGTTTTAAATGAACAACCTCATCATGGGAAAGCGGTAAAATAAAGTTTTCGGTGTAGGCATACGTTTGACTAAAAGTTAATTCATTATGATGATGCTGACGGTAGATTGGGTCAAATTTAAGATATTGAAGCGTGTCATTCATCCAGCCCATATTCCATTTCATTGAAAATCCCAAGCCACCGATATCAGTGGGTTTGGAAACCATTGGCCAAGAGGTTGACTCTTCTGCCATCATAACCACGCCAGGATGTTGACTATGGACTTCAATATTTAGTGTCTTTAAGAATTCAATTGCTTCTAAATTTTCGTGTCCACCGTGTTCGTTTGGTAACCATTGACCTTCTTCACGGGAATAATTTAGATAAAGCATGGAGGCAACCGCATCAACCCTTAAGCCATCAATATGAAATTGATCAATCCAAAATAGGGCGTTAGCAATTAAGAAATTTCTAACTTCATTGCGACTGTAATTGAAGATATAGGTTCCCCAGTCTTGATGCTCTCCCTTTCTTGGGTCTTCGTGTTCATAGAGTGCAGTACCATCAAAACGTGCTAAGGCAAAAGCATCTTTCGGGAAGTGTGCTGGAACCCAATCAAGAAATACCCCAATGTTATTTTGATGACAATGATCAATAAAATATTTGAATTCTTCTGGTGAACCAAAACGACTTGTTGGTGCAAAATAACCTGAAACCTGATAGCCCCAAGACTGATCAAGCGGGTGTTCCATAATCGGTAATAATTCTATGTGGGTATAACCCATCCATTTCACGTATTCAACGAGTTTGTGAGCAAGTTCTTTGTAGGTTAGAAACTCCCCATCATCAGTGCGTTGCCAAGAACCTAAGTGAACCTCATAAATATTAATCGGCTCTTGCTGCCAATTAAATTTTTCTCTGGATTTTAGCCAGTTCTTATCTTTCCAGTTATAATTCTGATTTGCGACCACTGAGTCGGTTGAAGGTCGTAAACCCATTTGATTTGCATAAGGGTCTGTTTTAATAATACATTGATCGTGCTGACTTAAAATTTCATATTTATATAAGTCACCAGAATGTATACCTGGGATAAAAATTTCCCAGATACCAGAAGAGCCTAAGCTTCTCATTGGATGACGTAAACCATTCCAGTTGTTAAAGCTGCCAACGACGGAAACACGTTTGGCTGAGGGTGCCCAAACCGCAAAATGTACGCCTTTAATGCCATTTACTTCGATAACATGTGCGCCGAGTTTATTATAAATACTCCAATGCCTTCCTTCGCCGAATAGATGAATATCAATATCCCCAATAACAGGTAAAAACGTATAAGGACTGATGGTTGAAATTTTTTGACCGTTTTCAACCCAGTTAATGGTGTAATGAGAATCCAGTTGTTGCTTTTGTGATGCTGTGATTGTTGCAGTAAATAGACCAGATTGATTGTTGTTTTCTAACTGGATGTCTTTGACCTTTGCGCTTTCAGCGGTCGGCAACCAAGCTCGAATTTCCCATTTATTTTCTGTTTGATGAAGCCCTAAAACACTGAAAGGATCTGAATGCGTTCCAGATTGTAGTTTGATAATATCTTGGTTTAAATTAGCCATATATTTTCTCTTATTGGAAGTTTTCCAAGTTGGTGTTTCGTTTATAATGCTGTATTAAGTTTTTAATTCTGGTTGATAGATCAGTGGGAATCTCGTCCCAATTGAATTTCCATAACCAGTTATGTTCAATTGTGCCTGGTGTATTCATTCTTGCAGAACTATCTAACCCCAGCCAGTCTTGCATGGGAATCATTGCTAAGTAAGCAGGTGAATTAAGTGCTGAGTAGATTAGAGGCCAGGGCATTGGGTGTTCTGATTTCTCAGTTTGATCGTTTACGACTGATTTTGTGTGGTCGTCTAAGCTCTCGTACCAACCTAGGCTTGTATCATTATCGTGCGTGCCTGTATAAACAACTGAATTTTCCATTTGATTGTATAGCGCGTGTGGATTATCGGCATTACCATTAAAACCAAATTGTAGTACAGACATGCCAGGTAAATGATATTTATCTTTTAATTCTTTTACTTCTGGTGTAATAAAGCCTAAGTCTTCAGCAATGAAAGGCATTTTTGGATAAGACTCTTTAAGCTTATTTAAAAGTTCACAGCCTGGTGTTTTAACCCATTCTCCATTTTTTGCAGTATCAGAATCAGCAGGGATTTCCCAGGTTGCTTCCAGCCCTCTAAAGTGATCAATTCTAAGCAGATCAAAATGCTCTAATGCTGCAGCAATTCTATTTAACCACCAAGAGAATCCATTTTTTTGCATGGCATCCCAGTTATATTGTGGGTTTCCCCATAGTTGTCCTTCTTCTGAAAAATAATCTGGCGGAACGCCTGTCACAATAGTAGGGCTAAGGTTTTCATCCAGTTTGAATTGAGAATAATTTGCCCATACATCAACACTGTTGTAGGTGACAAAAATAGGGATATCCCCAAATAATTGAATGCCTTTTTTATTTGCATAGGCTTTAATCTTTTGCCATAACGTATGGATAGCGTATTGCTGCTTTTTAATTTCAATTAATTCCGCAGCATGGGTTTTGATGAAATCTGTTAAAGCCGATTTTTCTCTATATCGGTATGCTGTTGGCCATTCTGACCACGGTTTATGATCATAATATGTTTTAAGAGTTTGAAAAAGTGCATAATCTTCCAGCCAATGTGGAGGAGAGCTCAAATAGGTTTGGAAAGCATCTTCATCAAAGTTATCTCGCCAATTTGGTGGCAATAAGTTTGTATTTAACGCAAATGCTGAATCACTGTGGTATGGTGATATGCCGTCAACAGGTGGTGTAAGCGGTAACATTTGCCATACTGTCAGATTTGTATTTGAAACCCAATCAATAAATTTATATACGTTGTCATCAAGCACACCATTGGGCAAGGAGGTAGGGTGTAAAATAATTCCCGCTTGTCTAGTTTGATGGTGAGTAGTCAATCTAGTTCCTTAGGTTTAAACATTCCTACGCATGGTGCCAGAATTTTCAGCATCGCAACCACCTTGTGAGATAGGATGATTTAATTTTTCAGGTGCTTCAACATTTAACAAATCATATAATTTTCTTAAATGCCTTCTATACAATCCGTCAAAGTCTTGAACGCTGCCAGATGGGTTATAATCCCCAAACCACCAAAACCAATCCGAACCTTCACAGATTGCTAATTGTTCCGTTGCTTGTTTTAGTTGGTTAGATGTAAGTTTACCGATTGAAACAATTTGGTCATAGGTACGTTTAGCTTCGACCAATAAATCCCAGCCTATGTTTTTATCTGCATCACCAATCCAAGTAGAAAATGATCCATACACCCAACTGCCAGCTTGTAACGAAGGTAGCACTAATTCTTTTAATTCATTCTCTAATGCATTAGAAAAGGTTGTCATATTGATGTCAGGGTGTTCAGCTAGTTTTTTATATAATAATTTTAGAAAATGGCTGGCATTATCGGGGTAGTATTCCCAAGCATTTTCCCCGTCTAAAATCACAGGAATTAAATGTTTATCAGACTCATCACCAAGTTGGTTGGCAATATTTTCAATATGATGAATAAAGTTACTAACCGCATGTTCAGGTTGCCAATCCTTATATTGAAATCCAATCAGGTCAGAAAGTCCGTCATCCCTAAAAAAAATTTTACACGCTTTATCAGAAATTTTAGTTGGTTGATATAAAAGGCGTTTACTGTCAATATCATCCGAATTAATTTCTGCTGCGTGACAACTGTTGCGCCAAACGCCTTCACCTGTGGCTGTCCACTTTATTTCGTAGTCATCAAGTAGATCAATGGCATCATCACTTACTGCGCCTTCGGATAACCATACACCTTTTGGTTTTTGACCAAATTGTTGTTCAAAAATTGCAATACCATGTTCCATATGCCAATTAGAGCGGTCAAATCCACCTGGATATTTGTTATATTTAGGTGCGGGCGCATCAGGGAGTGCATCTCGCATTGTATTAAAATCTAATAACAGAGGAACGATAGGGTGACCGTATGGTGTCATTGAAATTTCAATTTGACCGTTATCTTGTAATGCTTTGTATCTCGGGATAATGGTTTCAATATGGTCAGCATAGATTTCAATGAGCTTTCTTTGGTCAGCATTCGAAAAATTATTCGCCTTTTCAATTAGATCATTAACACGGCTATCTGTTAATCGAATACTGGAACCAATCCAGGCGATGTGATACCAGATTAATAGGTCAATATAAAACTGTTCATTTAGATAGTTTAAATCATTCCCTTTAAAGTTATCTTCGGGAAAGTGTGCGTCGGCGAGTTTAAACAAAGCACCAAAAGCAGGTAATGTTTCTATCATTGTTGGCGCATGGGCTTTTCGGCAGGCGATAACAATTTCTTTTCTTTGTTGTTCACAGGCAGGAATGGGTGAGGCGCCTGATACCAGGTTTAATAATGGGTCACACATGGGTTGGCTCGTGTTAAGCCAATGTCGCATTTGCGAGGCATATTCATTTAATTGCTCAATCAAGACAGGGGTATAGTTTACAACGGCTTTACTATTTGGGTTTTGCTCGATAAACGCAGCCATATCCGTATAGTCTTTAATTGCGTGTAAGTAAACCCAAGGTAAATGATATTCGCCATCAAGCCCATCTTTATAATGTGGTTGATGCATGTGCCAACAAATAACAAGATTAATTTTATTGCTCATTGATTATGTTTTCCAGAATTACTATTTCTCAAGAAAGGGTGATGTATTTTAGCCTTTATGGACATTGTCCTGATTTAACATGTCTTTTGTGACGAGTGTGATTCCATTGCCATCAACAAAGAATTTTTTCTCATCTTCTGCTCTGTTTTCGCCAATGACTGTACCATCAGGTATTTTAACACCTTTATCGATCACAGCTTTGGTAATGCGACAGTTGCGACCAATTTCAACATCAGGTAAAACAACACAGTCTTTTATAAATGAATAACTACGTAGTCGACAACCATTAAAAATAACAGATCGTTTAACTTTAGCGCCAGATAACACACAGCCACCAGAAACTAAAGAGTCAATGGCTTCACCACGGCGATTGTCTTCATCAAAAATAAATTTTGCAGAAGGTAGTTGTGACTGATATGTCCAAATTGGCCATTCACGATCATATAAATTTAACTCAGGTTCTATGGAACATAGCTCCATGTTAGCCTGCCAGTATGATTCAATTGTCCCTACATCTCTCCAATAAGCTGGTTCACCTGTTTTTTCATTCACAAATGGGTAAGCAGTAACGGTTGAATTACCTATGCTTGATGGAATGATATCCTTGCCAAAATCTTTTGATGAGTCTGGATTTCTATGATCTTCAATTAATTTATCAATTAGGAACTGTTTAGAGAAAACATAAATTCCCATAGAGGCGAGGGCAACATCTGGTTTGCCAGGCACTGATTCAGGGTCAGCAGGTTTTTCGGTAAACTTGGTGATATTCATTTTTTCATCTACAGACATCACGCCAAAACCCGTTGCTTCCATACGGGGCACTTCAATACAGCCAACGGTAATATCAGAACCTGAGTCTACATGAGTTTGAACCATTTTTTCGTAATCCATTTTATAAATATGATCACCACCAAGAATTAAAATATATTCAGGATAACGTCGTTGAATGATGTCAATATTTTGGTAAATTGCATCTGCCGTACCTTTATACCAGTCTTTATTCACGCGTTGTTGTGCAGGAAGAATTTCAACAAACTCACCTGCTTCATATCTCAAAAATCCCCAGGCACGTTGCAAGTGGCGGATAAGTGAGTGAGATTTATATTGTGTTAAAACTAAAATTTTACGTATTTCTGAGTTAACACAATTAGAAAGTGCAAAGTCGATAATGCGATATTTTCCACCGAATGGGACAGCTGGTTTAGCGCGCCATTGGGTTAAGTTTTTTAAACGACTGCCTTCACCGCCTGCGAGTACAATCGCCATTACTTTTTTGCTTAAGTGTGCAATAGACGTTGACATTTTGATCACCTTTAATAGTTAGATTTATAACATTCTTCAGCAAGTTTAGTAGAACTCTGGCGTATGCGCTAATCTATGACAAAATTTAATTAATTGTTTTCTGTGGCTTGGTTCCAAACGTTCTCAACTTGCTCATCTCTCCCACAGCGCCAGCGATAATATTTATATCTAAGTGGATTTTTTTGGTAATAATCTTGATGGTAAGTTTCTGCTGGATAAAAATGCGTAGATGGCGCAACGGTAGTATATACTTTGGTAAATTTTTTCTTCATTTCAGACAGAGACTGTAAGGCTATTTCTTTTTGCTCATTATTCAAATAAAAGATTTCTGAACGATATTGTTTGCCATGATCACAAAACTGACCATTGTTTTGTGTTGGATCAATATGATGCCAAAAATAATTAACAACCTCTTTGTAAGTTACTTTGTTTGAATCAAAAACAACTTTTACAGATTCAGCATAGTTGGTCGTTCCTGAAGAGACGGTTTCATAAGTTGGATTTTTTTGTGTCCCACCATCATAACCAGATTCAGTTGAAATAACGCCGTTAAGTTTGTCAAAATCTACTTCTAAACACCAAAAACAGCCACCTGCAAAGATGGCAGTTTCTGTTTTTGAAAATACTAAAATTGGGCATGATAAAATGCATAGTAATACAATCAGTTTTTTCATTTTTGCGCCACTTCCCTAATAGTTGTTTTGTAATAATAGATCAAATTAATTTAAATATTGAGTTAAGCATTCAATACGGTATGATTTGTAAGTCAATTTTGTCAATATTCATGCTTGCCATGCTTGGCGTATATAAGGCTTGGTTGCAATCATGTCAAGCATGGCATTTATTTAGGGTGGGCTATGGAGAAAAAATTCGAAGGCTTTTCAGTTAGAGTAAGAATATTACATATGTTATTGTTTGAGCTGATAGGGTTAATAATATTTATTCCAATTGCAGCACTTGTGTTACACAAAGATTTGACACATGTTGGTGTGGTTGGTGTGTTAATTTCACTATCTGCAATGCTCTGGAATTTTATTTATAATTGGATGTTTGATATTGTCGAGTTTAAGCTGGGTGGGAATCGCTTTGGTCGTGGCATTTTTCTTCGTTGCTTGCATGCATTATTATTTGAACTAGGTTTGTTAATTGTAACCGTTCCAACTGTCTCTTATACACATCTGACGCTGCCGACGATCTACTCTGTGTAGA
>CAJXRW010000095.1 GCA_913060525.1 uncultured Gammaproteobacteria bacterium | reverse complement strand
TACACAGAGTAGATCGTCGGCAGCGTCAGATGTGTATAAGAGACAGGTACTATACATGATAATGATAATATTAAAACCAGACCAGCATTATTGTTTAACTATGAAACGACACAATCCTTTTCTTTTAAGGATAGTGTCAATATTATTTTGCCTAGAAAGGTAAAGGTACAGCCTGTTTTAGATGTAATTTCTGAAATTTATACAACATCAGATGATGAATCAGAAAAGAGTCACAATCATCTATTATTTGATCTGGATCAAAATAAGGTTACGACCATGACAGCAAAGCAAAAAAGTGATGTGTATTCCGCAGGCATGCCAAATTCTCCATTCATTCAAAGTTACCTATGTAAGTTCCCTAAAACTTTATTACCCCCCACGCTTGAATTAGACCCATTTTTAATACCAGTGAATATGCTTGAGTTTAATGCACTACCTAATTTTTATACGCTATTAAAATCGGGCACTCAAGTTCAATTACAAGTGGAAAGGGAACGTATTCATGTGTATCAGGTTTTAAACTATCAAGTTCCTGAACAGGTTTTCTGTGAAGGGGATAAACAACAAAATCATTATTTGAATTTTGAAGATAGAGACGAATGCAAGGCCTATATATCACACGAATATGATTTATCTGCTAAGACTACAAGTTTGAATATTGAATCTACACAACCAGATAAGACACGATCAATTGTGTTGAGTGATAAGGGTTTGAAAATGAAATATCAGCTTAAGCCATAAACATCCTAGATGGTTAATCCATTTATAATTAGCGCTAACATTATTTAATAATTGCTTTCTTCAAGTGTTTTAAATGAGGAGAAAGTACAATATATTCCCATTACATTATTCCGATTCCTCATACTATTTGGTCGTGAAAATAGCTACTAAAAGTACTGATTTATAAAAACAAATGATCACATTACAATCTTGTATTAAGGCTAGGCAAATAAAGTACTAGCAAGTCCATGCAGGATTAAAAAACTAGAAGGGTCAGATTTATGCTAAGTAATATATTATTTATCAGTGGAATTATTTTTATCGCATTAATTATTTTTTTAGGCATTAAGCGTAAACGCTTATCATTATACTGGTGTCGCCTGAAATTTCATTTCTCATCGCAGCGGCTATATTATCGCGAATGTAAAAGTGTTAATAATGAAAAATCCAGCACAGGCATGCTGCATAAAAAAATATCCGTAATCATCAAAAGAGGTGATATTACGGTTGATAATTTACTCAATGAATGTGGATTAAATCACAATCAAATTATCCATGAAATTTCTAATGAAAAATATCAAATTATTGTATTGGAAAAACAGTTATGGTTTGTAATTGAGCCATCAAAAATCATATCAAATAAAGATGCTTTAAATTTACAGGTTTTATTAGAGGATTTTTCAAAGAAAACACATTCTCCTCTATTGCTGGTAAAGCAAGATGCGGTATCTTGCGTAGATGATAATGCTGAAAATAAAGATGAGGCTTATGAGGATCAAGTTAAGAATGTGGTAAAACGATTGTTTTTATCGTCTAAATTAATTAAAAATACCGTGTATTGGTATACTGGTTTGGATAAAGTTTCGGGCTTTCAATCATTTAAAGCTTGTGTAACTAAGTTACCCAATGCGATTCCATCTTATATATATAACGATCAGGGTGCGTTATCATTACAACTTGAGCAGTATTGCAGTTCTTTATATGGCAAAATTGCTAAGCATTCCTTTTTGGGAAATGCTGAACAAATTGATGGTGCGAATGTTTTTCTAAAAGAGTTACAGCTTGCTCTTCAACCATTAATAAAGCAAGTTGGTTATTTTAGTCAATATCAGAATAAAGAACATAATAATATTGTATTTTTAAGCCTGTCTTCTGTGAACCAGGTTAGCCCATTTACGTTTTTAGAGTATGAAAAGGGGAGAACATCTTACCTGCAAATTGCGACTATGGGGCTGATTTCGATTGGTGCAATTTCATTTTCTAGTTATCTATTTAACGCATATGAGCAATATAAAACTTGGGAACAGGAAATTTCAAAATCAAATTCTGAAAATTTATTATCATCTAATGTTGTTATACCTTCTAATAGCAACATTAGTAATCTTAAAATAAGTTATTTATACCCACATAACGTATTAATAGCGCCAATCAATAATAGTTTGGCTAATGAATTTGTTATACAAGTTTTAATACCTAAAATAAAAGAAGAAAAAGACTTAACAAAGAAAGCTTTTTTAATTCTATTAGCAAGCGTCTCTGATCGCGAAGTATTGTTAAATGATGTCAATATTATCGCTGATTATCTTGGGATGAATAATCAAGAAACTGGATTAAAAGCATTTTTAAGTAGCAATATTAGTGTTGATCAAAATCAAATACCAAGTGTAGACAGCAAATTTTTATCTGCAATTAATGATGTGGAATTGTCTAAAAAAGACTTACAGTTTTATCAAGCCTACTATTTACATCTAATAAAAGATGGAATTAATGATTATCAAAATTTCATTAATTTTGCTGTGAAGTATGATCTTCCTGTGCGTATTAATGTTTTAGTAAATGAGCTGCTTAATCAAGATGATAGCGCTATAAACGCTTCACCAAGAAACACTGCGTTTTTAGAAGTGCTCGGTAAAGAGCAAGTTTCATTAAATCAATATTTGATATCGCCAAGGGTGTTAGCGGATATCCGTTCAGTCAGTCCTTTAAAAGATATTACTCTAAGCACATTTATTGAGGAAACAAATCTTTTGATTAAAGATTATCGTTATGAAGAATCATTAAATGATAATGTTGCTAAAAGATCTTCATTATTCTTAAAGGCTGCGATTATTTCATATGTTGCAACCTACACTGAATATATGATGGCGCACTCAATTCCTGTTGTAAATGCAACTGCAATACAAATGGATAACTCACAAATAGAATTACTTAATATAGGTAGTTATCATCTACAGGTTCCTGTGGCATATACGCTAAGTTATTACAATACAGTACAGGCACAGATAGAAGCGCTAAATAAAATTGACAGTACATTAGAGTCATTAGGAATTGCTGGGCCAGTACAACATGTTGCTGAGTTGAGAAGTTATGTTAACAACAGTTACCTGAACCAGTATGTTCGTACGTATGAAAATTTGATTAGCACAATGGGCGAAATGAATCTATCAGATCAGCCTGCTAATGAAATTATGCAAACCTATTCTTTATCTGATTCACAGTTTTATAATACCTTGCAGTTAATTGCTAAAAATACCACTTTCAGTCAGGAAGCGATTAAGCAAAATCCTAAACTATCTGAAATAAATAATCGTTTTGCAGCATTTAATAAGGTTGTGAATGATAAAAAGTTTATCGCTAGCTATCAATTGATTATTAATAATATGCAATCTCAATATAGAGCAAGTCAAAATTCTAATAATGAACTATTGCATAATATGTTGACATTTGTTGATGTGCCGAATAAGTCGCCTTTATTAAAAGTTGAGGCTTTATTAAAAGAAAACTATTTACCAGAGCAATATGAAGACATATTTACGCTACCAGTTACACAAGTATTAACCTCTCTAAGACCTTATTTGTACCGATATTTAGTGCAAAGCTGGCGTAAAAATATAACACCAGAGATTGTAGCTGCAAGCGCATACTATCCTTTTAACCCAGAAGCGACTAAAAATATTGATTATGCTGAATTATCTAATACATTTAGTCCAATAGGATCGATTAATCAATTTATAGACACTGCTTACTTACCATTTTTAAGCAAAGTTGATGGTCAATATAAGATCAAGTTAATTGATAATGATACCTTGCCTAAAGATGTACAGCAGATTATTGCTTATATAAATTCATACAAGAGTTTATCTAATGAACTATGGGATAAAGATGGTCAAGCAAAAGCAGTTAGTATGATTATTACTCCTGTCAGCATACCTGAGCAATCTATTTATCCTGATAAAAATATTTACATGGGTACGTCATTTTTAGCGCTTAATAAAGATGACGTAATCAACTTACCGCAGCAGCAGGCACCAGTAAAACTAAAATATAATTGGGGTACACAGGACAAATCAGCGAATGTCGGCTGGTTGGATGGTAGTGGTAATGTTAGCTCGATTATGTCAGCAACGGGTGACAATGCATTATTTTCATTACTGAAATCCGCTACAAATATACAAAATGGCGACACTTACTATTGGAAGATTAGCGATAGTGATGCTGAAATTGGATTTAAGTTACAATCACCACTATTTCAATTCATTAAAGAGGTACAAAAATATGACAAAGTTTAATTATAAGGTTATGGTTAATGTGATAAGGGGTATATTTCTTGTTGCTATATTGGGAACATTAATAGGCTGTTCATCAACAATGGGGGTAAATTTATCCGTGATTCCTGATCAGAAAACAAACTCGAACATGTCAGAAAATAAGTACTTGGGAAATGTCCTGGTACTGATAACCCAAGGACAAAGCAACCAGGATTTTGCTTCCGTTTCTCCTGATTCCATTGGTTCATTGGTCATGAAAAATCCAACAAGCTTTAGGGTTTTTCATGTATCAGATAAAAACGATGATTTTAATTTGGAAGTCCCTGTTGATCCTGATAAATCCGTTTCGGTTTATGTGGTTGGAGATGGATTGGTTTATAATAATGATAGCAAATGGAAATATTATTATAATAAATTGGATGATGATACTTTGGATCTTCAAATAACACCAAACGGTGTTATCAGGAAACATGTGCCAGATAGTTGGTTTTAACAAAATTTAATTAATATAACAGGATCAGAATATGGCTAATGAATTACTAATCGATTTTGATGATGATGGAATTATCATCAATTCTAATGAGAAATGTTTAATTAACTTAAATCAAACTCAAGAGAATTTAAAAATATCAAGTACTAAAGAAATAGTGATTGAAGCTTCAGAGAGTTCAAATTGCACATTAAATAAAGATGGTATTACCTTAAAGGTTGGCACAGATGTATCGATAACCATGACCAGTTCTGGTATTACATTATGCGCTGGTGGGACTTCATTTGAACTGAAGAGTAGTGAGGCATCCTTATCATCAAAACAAACCAATATTAAAGGTGAATCTGTGCTGAATTTACAATCTGATACAAGTGTTCAAATTGGCTAATAAAATATTTTAAGGGGATAAATAGATGAAAACAGTTAACTGGCATGATGGTCAAAAACTTGGCCCAGCAGACCTAAATTGTCAATCTTTGTTTATGGAACAAGGTATTGCTGATGTTATCAATGTTATTACAGGGCGCCATACTAGCATTTTAGATATTGGGATTGATTTGGAGTATCTTTCATCAGATATTTTTAAAATTACGCAACTTATTGCAGT
This sequence comes from uncultured Gammaproteobacteria bacterium, assembly GCA_913060525.1. GTDB lineage: Bacteria > Pseudomonadota > Gammaproteobacteria > Francisellales > Francisellaceae > CAJXRW01. Next base: position 2,271 of record CAJXRW010000095.1, on the reverse strand, counting down.
GATTGCTGGCAAAGTAGTCACTTATCCATATTTGAATAAAGATAGTCTAGTTTATGCTGCTGACCAGATAAATTTAAAAACAGTTGAGCTTCCATATACTAGTATATATGCCAGGGTTGAGCCTTACCCTGTTTCAAAAGTATACCATGTTGGTAAGGTTCCTTTTAATGTTCCACGCATTAAATTAAGCACATCTAAAATAAGTGAAGAGGATATTCTAATTTGTAATTTAGTCAGAGATGAAGCTTCAAAATGGCGTATATCAACTGACTATATTCCAAGTTGTTTTGCATTTAATGGTATTTATAAACAATTAATATTTCGTTCGCTTGATTTATTTATGCAAGAAATCTTGGCGTATATTGATGAGCAAAAGCGCTATTCACTTGATAATGCTCAGGCATTTTTGCTTTATAACTTAGAGTCAATGATAGCAGCGCGCCATTATCAGTTATCCGAAAATAGTGAACAACCTGTAAATATGGAAGGTCTTGTTAAAGATTTTATCCAAATGCACCAATGTTTTGAGCGCTATCATAAAGAAAAAAATTCAGGTGAACCATTCATTATTAAAGCATCAAATTCAATGAGTAGTATTATTACAAACTTTAAAAAAAGTATGCAAAGTTTAATGCTTGAAGGTAGAAAAGATGAAAAAATTTCCTTGCATCCAGAAGGTGATATTCTATGTGCTAAAATTGATTTTAGTCAGGATATTTCTACAAATAAACGCTATTATTTATTTGTAATGAAGCCTTATTCTGACTTTGCATATAATCCTAAAATGATTCGTTTAGCGGCTCCAAGCCGTATGTCAGTTCTCCGAAACTTAAATATTCCAGGGATTAAACTGCTGCATAAAAACTATAACCCAACTTCGCTTACAGTCGAGAAGAAATATTATGATATTTTTGAGGTTATTAGCTCACGCGAATTGGATTACGTCTTAGCTGAAGGTTTTGTGGCTTGTGATCAAGAGACACTTCCTAAAGATCTACGAGTGTTTTTAGTGAAAAACTATTCTGATTCTCAAGGTGAAGTTCAGGAAAGAGGTGGTGAGAATGGCTAGTAATGTTGTTAATGGCGCTAAATGTAAATGTATGTTTGGTTCCGCCCCAAGTACGTTAATGGTATTACCAAAGGGTAAAAAAATTACAGGCTGCAATCAACTTATGGCAACTATGATGGATAATATCCCCATGGCTAATATTATGCCATTTGGTACTTGTTCATCGCCAGCTAATCCTGCTGTAGTGGCAGCACTGGGTGCACCACAGCCTTGTATTCCAGTGACTCCAGCTCCTTGGATGGCACCATCAACAAAAGTAATGGCAAATAAAATTCCAGTAATAACTAAAACGTCAATGCTACTGTGTGCTTATGCTGGAACGATATCGATAACGGAAACTGGTCAGAAAAAAATAGAGAGTAAATAATGAAAATGGAATCAAGCACTAAGTCATTTATGTCGGGTACTAAATTTTCTGAAAATAAAATTAGTCAATGGCATGTAATGGTCGTTATTCAGTATTTATTGGATATGGGTTATCAGTTTGATGACTTATTGTTTATTCCTAATATCTCGCATAGACATGAAACCAACTTAATACATAAGGTAAAATATCAAGGTGATAAAGTAACAATATTTTTAAACCGTTTTATTTTCCCGTATGAGATTTATAGCGCAATTTTAGATAATGAGCTGACAACGGAGTATGCTTTATTGCAATCAATGCTCAAAATAGAGTCATTGTTACTGAAAAAACATTATCAGTTGCTTTTTATTGAGTCTGTTGGAAGTAAAATTAATACGAATACAGACATGTTATTGGCTAGAAAAACAGACTTTTTCCCAAATTCACCATTACGACTTTCTGATAAGATTACTCAAATTTTAAGAATGTATGGTTATATATATGGGGGTCTTCAGGCCGCTAAAGAAAATCAAGCTATTGAAGATAATTGTCTTTCTTCTTCAACTCAACTTGGCATGTTAGAGCTTGGCAATTATCGTCAAGCAGATGTAAAGCAAATACAGTTAAAACTTTTTTTACGTGAAGAGTATTCTGAATATAAACTTGGCTGGATCAAGCAACGAATATTGGATGACTTTGAGCAGTTGGCAGGGGAAGAAAAATCTTGTATATCGGTTCAAATTAAATTACATCGCCATCCATTTCAACCATTTTCGCTTGGGGTAAACGCATTAGGAAATAATAAGATTTATGCACCTAGCATGACCTGTCTCTTATACACATCTGACGCTGCCGA
>CAJXRW010000094.1 GCA_913060525.1 uncultured Gammaproteobacteria bacterium | reverse complement strand
TCCATAAAGTATGTTAATGCTGAAATTGGCGTATTGAAGAAAGACTTTCCTGAGTTGGAAGATGAGTTTTATTGGCAGGATTTGATTGGTTGTAAAGTCATAAATCATGAAGATAAATACATGGGGAATGTTACTTCACTGATAGAAACAGGTGCAAACGATGTTCTAGTTGTTGCTGATGATAATAATAATGGTGAAATATTAATTCCCTTTGTTTCGAATTATGTTTTCGATATATGTGTTGATCAAAAAAAGATAAAAGTATATTGGGAAGAAGATTTTTCCTAATGAAAAAAATTGCAGTTATTAGTATTTTCCCTCAAATGTTTCAGTGTATCTCAGATTATGGGGTTACTGGCAAGGCAATTCACAATGGTCTTGTTGATATTATTTGTATTAACCCTAGAGACTTTGCTGATGATTCATATAAGTCGGTTGATGATCGGCCTTTTGGTGGCGGACCAGGTATGGTAATGTTAGCTAAGCCCTTGTATAAGGCTATAAATAGTGCAAAAATTACTTTAGGTGTAAGTGCAAAAGTGATATATTTATCACCGCAAGGTAAACAAGTGACGCAAAAAGATATTAATGTATTATCCAGGTCGAGTGATTCTATAATCTTCGTGTGTGGTAGATATGAGGGTATTGATGAGCGTATAATTGAGTCTTGTATTGATGAAGAAATTTCTATCGGTGATTTTGTTGTTAGTGGTGGTGAGCTGCCAGCAATGATTTTGATTGATGCGATGATTCGTCTTGTACCTGGGGTGCTTGGTCATGAAAAGTCTGTTGTTGAAGACTCATTTTATGATGGTTTATTGGATTGTCCGCACTATACTCGCCCAGCTAATCTAGATGGGTTGGGAGTGGTGCCTGAGGTTTTGTTAAACGGGAATCATAAAACAATTTCCATGTGGCGAAGGCAGCAAGCTTTAGGTCGAACCTTAGAGAGGCGCCCAGAAATAATTGACAGCCAATGCTTGTCTAAGAAAGATATTCAACTACTGGTTGAATACGAGAATAAGACAAAGACAATGTAAGCAAATTTAAGGAAATGAAATGAAAAATAAATTTATTGAGTTAGTTGAAAAGAAGCAGTTACGTTCAGATATACCAAAGTTTAGTGTTGGTGATACCGTTGTCGTTAATTTATGGATTAGGGAAGGGGATCGTAAACGTGTTCAGGCTTTTGAAGGAGTGGTGATTGCTATAAGAAATCGTGGATTGCATTCAGCATTTACAGTTAGAAAAATGTCAAGTGGGGAAGGTGTTGAGAGAATATTTCAAACACATAGTCCCTTAATTGATAGTATTAGTTTGAAAAGAAAAGGTAAAGTACGTAGAGCTAAGTTGTATTATTTGCGTGATCGTACTGGTAAGGCTGCTCGAATTAAAGAAAAAGTGTAATTTTATCAATATTCTTTCTTGGTAATGCATGAGCGATGCATCTTCTCAGCTCATAAACCAGTTTGAAAATGATTTAATTGTTCAAGAAGGTTTGAGTAAAAACACGATTAAATCATATTTATCTGATCTTAATAAGTTCCATCTGTGGCTATTGAAAAGAAATAAAAATTTATTAATTTGTACGAAGGATGATATTAGAGATTATCTTTTAGATTGTTATGAATTAAATATATCTGCCAGATCAATTGCTCGTTCATTATCATCTATAAGAAAATTTTTTATTTGGGCAATAGAGATGGGTTCTTTAACAGTGAGTCCTGTAGTAGATATTGACATACCAAAATATGCTAAATCTTTACCAAAATCATTATCTATTGATGATGTTGAATTATTATTAAATGCCCCTGACATAAATGATTGTATTGGTATGCGTGATAAGGCAATGCTTGAGCTGTTATATGCTACAGGTATGCGTGTTACAGAGCTAGTGACTATCAAATTGGGTAATGTTAATTTATCTCAAGGCGTAGTTCAGGTTATAGGAAAAGGTTCAAAAGAAAGGTTGATCCCTATGGGTGAGCTGGCTCAGGATTCACTTAGTAGTTATTTGAGAAATACGCGTGAGTCTCTATTGCTAGGTGCATTATCTTGTGATGATGTATTTGTGACTAGTAGAGGCAAGGCCATGTCAAGACAGGCGTTTTGGTACAGGATTAAGCACTATTTGATGAAAACTAATATAAAATTAAACATTTCTCCGCATACGTTAAGACACGCTTTTGCAACACATTTATTAAATTGCGGGGCAGATTTAAGGTCAGTTCAAGTTCTTCTTGGGCACTCAAGTGTGTCTACAACAACGATTTATACGCATATTGCGAAGGAAAGGCTAAAAGCACTATATAAAAAAAATCACCCAAGAGGGTGATTTTAGCTGTAATTTATTCAATATTTTATAATCCTAATAGCATTCTTGCTGGATCTTCTATGATTTCTTTGATCATTTTTAAGAATCTAACAGAAACGCTACCATCTATTATTCTGTGATCATAAGATAAGGCAATGTACATCATTGGGCGAATAACAACTTCACCATTGATTGCCACAGGTCTTTGAACAATATTATGCATGCCTAATATTGCGCTTTGAGGTGCATTAATAATAGGGGTTGACATCATTGATCCATACGTCCCGCCATTGGTGATTGTGAATGTACCACCTTGCATCTCTTCAAGGCTTAGCTTACCATCGCGAGCTTTTACGGCTTTTTCTACAATAGTTGCTTCAATATCTGCAAAAGAAAGGTAGTCTGTATCTCTGATTACAGGAACAACAAGCCCGCGATCAGAACCAACCGCAACGCCAATATCAAAATAACCATGGTATACGATTTCATCACCATCGATTGATGCATTTACATCAGGAAATTTTTTCAATGCTTCGGTAGCTGCTTTTAAGAAAAATGACATAAAGCCGAGTTTAGTGCCATGTTCGTTCGCAAACTGGTCTTTGTATTTATTACGAAGATCCATAACAGGCTTCATATCAACTTCATTAAAAGTAGTCAAAATTGCATTCGATTGTTGAACTTCTAGTAATCTTCTTGCAACAGTCTGACGTAGTCTTGTCATTCTTACGCGTTTCTCTGGTCTTTCGCCAGTGAGCTCTGGGATTTTAGCTGCTGATTCTGGTTTAGTTTGAGTATTGTTAGTGCTTGAAGATGATGATTGCTGAATATCTTGCTTTGTCACTCTTCCATCTTTTCCAGAACCTTTAATGTTTGTTACATCATTGATGTTTGCTTCTTTGGCGGCTCTGCGAGCAGATGGGGATAAATCTTGGTGTTGTGATGAAGAGGCTGTGCTTTGGTCAGATTTATCATTTTTTGATATATTTTCAGATGGTGTGGGTGTTGATTTTGAGTCAGCAGAACTTATTTCCCCAATTACTTCTTGTGAGGTAACGGTATCACCTTCGGCTTTGATTTGTTTTGTTAAGATCCCAGAAACTGTTGCAGGAACTTCCATCATGACTTTATCTGTTTCTATTTCAACAATAACCTCATCTTGTTCTACGCTATCGCCAATCTGTTTATGCCAGGTGGCTACTGTGCCTTCAGAAATTGATTCAGGAAAAGATGGAGTTAAAACATTTGTTGACGTTCCGCTTGTTGCTGTGTTGGATGCTGAGGAAGTGTTATCTTCAGATTTTTTATTAGCTGGGACGCTCTCAGTGCTGGCTCCAGCTTTACTAAGTGAGCCAATAATTTCTTCAGAAATAACAGTTTCACCTTCACCTTTGATTATTTTTCCAATAACACCAGCTTCAGTTGCAGGAACTTCCATAACAACTTTGTCTGTTTCAACTTCAACAATAATTTCATCTTGTGCCACGGTATCACCTTCTTTTTTGTGCCAAGCCGCAATAGTGCCTTCGCTGATTGACTCTGGAAAAGTAGGGACTTTTATATCAGACATTGTATCTTCCTTATATTATTTAATGTTTAAAGCATTTAAAACTAAGCTCTCTTGTTGGCTATGGAATAAAGAAGGGTAACCAACAGCAGGCGCTGCAGCTGGCTTTCTTCCTGCATAACTTAATATTTGAGCGTCTTTCAAAAATTTCTTCAGCTCATGCTGGATCATCCACCAAGCCCCTTGGTTTTCTGGTTCTTCTTGACACCAAACGACGTCCTTAACATGATCATATTTTGATAATATTTCAGCATAAATTTTGTCAGGGAATGGGTATAATTGCTCGATTCTTATGATCGCAATATTGTCTATGTTCTCATCTCGGCGTTTAGCCAAAAGATCGTAGTATACCTTGCCGCTGCAAATTACCACTCGATTTACTTTTTTTGGATCGAGATTGTCAATTTCGTCAATCACACACTCAAATTTACCATTTGCTAGTTCGCTTATACTTGAATGTACCAATGGGTGCCTAAGTAAGCTTTTAGGAGACATAACAATCAATGGTTTCCTGTAAGGACGAACAACTTGTCTTCTTAACATGTGATATATCTGAGAAGGAGTAGTAGGGACACAAACCTGCATATTATCGTTTGCACATAATTGTAAATATCTTTCTAGTCTAGCTGATGAATGCTCTGCACCCATGCCTTCTTGTCCGTGTGGTAATAACATGGTAAGGCCACATAACCTTCCCCATTTTTCTTCTGCTGAGCATATAAATTGGTCAATTACAACTTGTGCGGTATTAGCGAAATCACCAAACTGTGCTTCCCAGATGACCAGAGATTCAGGAGAGGAGCAACTATATCCATAGTCAAAGCCAAGCACACCATACTCTGATAGTACAGAGTCTATAATATCGCAACGTACATTTTCATTAATATGTTGAAGTGGTGTGTATGTTCTGAGATCTTTGTTGCCTACATCGCTATTATGTAATACGGCATGTCGGTGAGAAAATGTTCCGCGACCACAGTCTTCGCCTGAGACTCTAATATTATGTCCTTCAGCTAATAAAGTTGCATACGCTAGCGTTTCTGCGAAACCCCAGTTTGCTTCTATGTCGCCGTTTGCCATTTTTACACGCTCTTCGTAAGCCTTAGCTACCTGTTTTTGAGGTACCATTGCTTCAGGATAGCTGCACATTTGTTTTGCAATATTCTTTAACCATTCTTCATCAACACTGGTTGGATGATCATCATACCAGTTAGTATCGATATATGGCTTCCAGTTTACCAAGTGATTATCGTTGCTAGAGAGAAGGTCTGTTGTAACGTTAGCAATACAGCTTCCTTTGTCTAGTTTTGAACGATAAGATGTCATTAATTCAGTTGATTCGCTATCAGAAATAACTTTTTCTTCAACAAGTTTTTTGGCATACAGGGTTCTAGTTGTGGGTAGTTTTTTGATAACGCTATACATGATAGGTTGAGTGCCAGATGGTTCATCGGCTTCATTATGACCATGTCTTCTATAACAGACCAAATCAATCACAACGTCTTTTTTGAAAGTTACGCGGTAATCAATAGCAAGCTCAGTGGCACGAATTACTGCCTCAGGGTCATCCCCATTCACATGAATAATAGGGGCTTCAATCATCTTTGCAATATCAGTGCAATATAGACTGCTGCGCACGTCATTTGGGTTATTAGTTGTAAAGCCAACTTGGTTATTGATGACGATATGTAGCGATCCACCAGTACCATAGTGACGAGTCTGAGATAGTGCAAGTGTTTCCATGACAATGCCTTGACCACAAAACGCTGAATCACCATGCATTTGTATTGGTAATACGCTGTCAAAGTTCTTAGATCTTCTTTCCTGCCTTGCTCTAGCTGAACCAACCACAACAGAGTTGGCAACCTCAAGATGCGATGGGTTGAATGCCAATGATAAATGGACATCACCATGTTCTGTTTGAGCATTTGATGAAAATCCTTGGTGATATTTTACATCTCCAGCAAGTAGTACTTTATCTTGTGAACCTTCAAATTCTTTAAATAGGCTTTCAGGTGTTTTTCCCATTATATTAACGAGTACATTTAAACGTCCACGATGAGCCATACCAATAACAGCCTCACGGACTTTATATTGTGCGCATTTGTCTATAACTTTATCCATTAGAGGAATTAAGCTCTCACCACCTTCTAGAGAAAAACGTTTTTGGCCGACATATTTCATGCCCAAATATTTTTCCAGGCTTTCAGCGGCTGATAATCTATCAAGCAGCCATTTTTTAAGGTCATTGCTAACTGGAGGGCGCTTAGATTCTAGGCGCTGCCTAATCCACAATTTTTCCGCCATGTCTGACAGGTGCATATATTCTGTTCCCATTGTGTCACAATAGGTTTCTTTCAGTCTTCTGATAATATCTTTAAGTGGTACAGCTTTATTATGAGTAATCTCACCTGCATTAAATGATTCTTCTAATGCGGCATCAGTCAATCCATGAAAACTCAATTCAAGCTCTTTAACGTGATGGTCATTGTTGAGGTTTAAGGGATCTGTTTTTGCCTGTTTATGCCCCACATATCTATATGTATAAATAAGATCCATAACGGCTGAAATTTTATCGCCACCATCAGGGAAGTTCCCAGTTGATGTTGATTGCGATTCAGTTCCTTGGTTTAATATTACCTGACCTCGAACATGCTGTTTCGTTAGTTCTATAAAATCGCGTTTGACTTGTTCGTGAGAAATATCATGTTGGCCATTTTGAATTGAATCAAAATAATTCTTCCAACTTTCGTCAACACTATTAGGATCTTCTAAATAACTTTCATAAATTGAATCTAAATATGCACTGTTGCCCCCAGTTAACTGGGTGGAAGTGTTCCATTCTTTGAGATTTGGCTTAGCTGTTTGTGTACTCATGGGTTGCCTTGTTTATTTTATAGGGTTAACTATAGTGATTTTTTAAGCATTTGTGAGCGAAGTTTTCCAATTGCTTTGGTTGGATTAAGACCTTTAGGGCAAACGCTAACGCAGTTCATGATGCCTCTACATCTAAAAACACTAAATGGGTCTTGTAAATCTTCTAGTCGTTGCTCAGTTGCGCCATCACGACTGTCAACAACAAAACGGTACGCCTGTAAAAGTCCAGATGGCCCAATAAATTTATCTGGGTTCCACCAGAATGAAGGGCAAGCGGTAGTACAACAAGCACATAAAATGCACTCATATAGACCATCTAGCTTAGCCCTATCTTCTGGAGATTGTAATCTTTCTTTTGTTGGCTCAGGACCTTCTTCAGGAATTAAGTATGGTTTGACTTTTTCGTAATTCTTATAGAATTGGTTCATATCAACAATCAAGTCACGAATAACTGGCAAACCTGGAAGAGGTCTAAGTGTTATTTTATTACCCACATCAGCAATTGATGTGATGCAAGATAAGCGATTTTTGCCGTTTATATTGATTCCATCGGAACCACAAACCCCTTCACCACAAGAACGGCGAATACCTAAAGTTGGGTCTTGTTCCTTAATTTTTTCTATTGCTGCTAATACCTTGACGCTAGGGTCATCAACCTCAATTTCATAGTCCTGCATGTAGGGTTTTTTATCAGTTTCAGGATTGTAACGATAAATGTTAAATTTTACTTTCATAATTATCTCTCCTAGTATTGACGCTCTTTTGGCTGGAATTGTTTTTTAGTTTCCGCATCAACATGAGTTGGTTCCATATTCACATCCCTTTTTGCAGGCCTGTCGCCTTCTAGGAAGTATAAGCTCTGTCTCTTATACACATCTGACGCTGCCGACGATCTACTCTGTGTA